>CAJFTV010000168.1 GCA_904420055.1 Candidatus Alloscillospira gallinarum
GGAGAAATCTGCATAAAGGCAGAAAAAAATCAGATTTGCGGGCTGTTTACCGGGTACTATAATGAACAGGAGAAAACCGACGCCGCCTGGCACGATGGATATTACCACACCGGCGACACGGCATGGCAGGACGAGGACGGATATTTCTGGTACGTCGGCCGGGTTGACGACCTTATTAAATCTTCCGGCTACAGAATTGGGCCATTTGAGATAGAGAGCGTTATAATGGAGCTGCCCTACGTGCTGGAGTGCGGCGTCTCCGCCGCCCCCGACGAGATACGCGGACAGGTGGTAAAGGCCAGCATCGTGCTTACAAAGGGCACCGAGGGCACTGAGGAGCTTAAAAAAGAGATACAGGACTATGTTAAAAAGCACACGGCTCCGTATAAATATCCCAGAATTGTGGTATTCAGGGACGAATTACCTAAAACAGTAAGCGGAAAAATCCAGAGAAATCTGCTATAATAAATACGGATTAACACCGGGAGGCCGTTATGGATTACAGGAGAATTACACTTTTTGCCGGTCATTACGGGAGCGGCAAGACGAATATAGCCGTAAACTGGACAAAGTATATCGCGGAAAAGGAGAGCCGCGTGACCCTGGCGGATATGGATATCGTAAATCCGTATTACAGGGCGAAGGACAGCGCCCGGGAGCTGGAGGACATGGGAATCAGAGTTATATCGTCATTTTTTGCGAACTCAAATGTGGACCTGCCGGCCCTCCCGCAGGATATTTATTCAGTCATAGACGACAAGAGCCGGTATGCGGTTTTGGACGTAGGCGGAGACGACAGGGGGGCGCTGGCATTGGGCAGGCTTGTACCCGGAATACTTGAGGAGAACAGCTATGAGATGCTCCTTGTTGTAAACAGGTTTCGTCCCCTCACGCGGGATATTGACGGAATAATGGAAGTGGTCTCGGAGATTGAGACTGCCTGCCGCCTGCCGTTTACGGCGATTGTAAACAATTCCAATTTAGGGGCGGAGACAACGCCTGAGGACGTGCTTGAGAGCATGGATTACGCGAATGAGGTGTCCCGCAGGACGGGACTTCCCATAAAAATGACTACAGTGGAAAAAGGACTATTTGACAGCCTTTCGGGCCGGATCGAAAACCTATTTCCCCTAAGTCTGCAAAAAAGACCAACAGAAACCTGAAGGAGGAATTTGATTTGGCGAAAGTTACATTCAGAACAGACATATGCAAAGGCTGCGGCCTGTGCGTTGTCTACTGTCCCAAGGGCATAATTGCCCTGTCACCGGACAAAATCAACGCAAAAGGGCATCACCCGGCGGAGATAACCGATGCTGAAAAATGTATCGGCTGCGCTTTCTGCGCCACAATGTGCCCGGACTGCATCATCAAGGTGGAAAGGTGAGTGAAGACATGTCGGAAAAAGTACTTATGAAGGGTAATGAGGCCATTGCCGAGGCCGCAATCATGGCGGGCTGTCGTCATTACTTCGGTTATCCCATAACTCCTCAGACGGAGCTCACGGCATATATGGCAAAGCGCCTTCCCAAGATGGAGGGCGGCGTGTTCCTCCAGGCGGAGAGCGAAATTGCTGCAATCAACATGGTAATCGGCGTGTCATCTGCCGGAAAGAGGGTAATGACCTCCAGCTCCAGCCCCGGAATATCCCTGAAAGGCGAGGGGCTTTCCTACCTTGCAGGCTGCGACCTGCCAGCGTTTGTGGTGAACGTACAGCGCGGCGGCCCCGGCCTTGGCGGCATTCAGCCCTCACAGTCGGATTATTTCCAGGCCACCAGGGGAACTCACGGAGACTATCACACCATAGTTCTGGCGCCTGACTCCGTTCAGGAGATGGTATCTCTCACAGTAAAGGGCTTTGAGCTTGCCGACAAATACCGCATGACATCAATGCTCCTTGCCGACGGTACACTGGGCCAGATGATGGAGCCCGTGAGCCTTGACGTGGGCGAGATTAAGACCTTTGACAAGCCCTGGGCGACAACCGGCACAAAGATGCAGCGCCCCAACAACATAATTAACTCCCTCTCCCTCATTCCTGAGGAGCTTGAGCAGTGGAACATGACACGGTTTGAGCGCTACAAGGTGGTTGAGGAGAATGAGGTAATGTATGAGGAGTACATGATGGACGACGCCGAGATTTGCCTTGTATCATTCGGTATCACCGCACGTGTATCCAAAAATGCCATTAATGAGGCGAGAGCACAAGGCATTAAGGCCGGTATGATAAGACCGATTACCCTGTGGCCCTTCCCGAAAAAGGCCCTTTGTGAGGCCGCGGACAAGGTCAAGGCGTTTATTTCCGTTGAGATGTCAATGGGACAGCTCATTGAGGACGTGGAGCTTGCCACACGGTGCAAAAAGCCGGTGCTGCTCTGCAACCGCTGCGGAGGAGTAATCCCCTCTCCCCAGAACGTCATGGACAAGATAGTAGAGGCAAATAATCTTGGAGGTGAAAAGGCATGACCACAGTTTTTGACAGACCCCACGCTTTAAAGGACGTACAGCTCCACTACTGTCCCGGCTGTACCCACGGAATAATCCACCGCCTGGTTGCCGAGTGCATTGACGAGCTGGGCATTGAGGGCAGGACAATTGGCATAGCGTCGGTTGGCTGCTCGGTTCTTACATATAACTATTTCAATGTGGACATGATACAGGCGGCCCACGGACGTGCTCCCGCCGTTGCAACCGGCGCAAAAAGGGCAGACCCCAATAATATAGTGTTTACATATCAGGGCGACGGCGACCTTGCAGCTATCGGCACAGCAGAGACTGTACACTCTGCCGCCCGCGGCGAGAACATCACCGTTATTTTCGTGAACAACGCAATTTACGGCATGACCGGCGGACAGATGGCGCCCACCTCCCTTCCCGGGCAGGTGACGCAGACCTCTCCCTACGGCCGTGACACAAAGACGGTTGGCTACCCGGTAAAGGTATGTGAGCTTCTCTCCAATGTGGACGGGGCAACATATCTTGAGAGAGTTGCAGTAAACGACGTTAAAAATGTGAACAACGCTAAAAGGGCCATTAAAAAGGCGTTTCAGTACCAGATGGAGGGCAAGGGCTTTTCACTTGTAGAGGTGCTCTCCACATGCCCGACAAACTGGGGCCTCACGCCGGAAAAGGCCATAAAGTGGCTGGAGGACAACATGATTCCCTACTACCCGCTTGGCGTTTATAAGGACAAATACGCTGAAAAGGAGGGCAAATAATGGCTACATCAAAGGTTTTATTTGCCGGCTTCGGCGGACAGGGCATACTGTTTTCCGGTAAGTTTTTGGCGTACAATGGACTTATCGCGGATAAAAATGTGAGCTGGCTTCCCTCCTACGGGCCTGAAATGCGCGGCGGCACGGCAAACTGCAGTGTTATTATAAGCGATGAGCCCATAGGTTCACCCATTATCACAAATCCCGATATGCTCGTTGTTATGAACAACCCGTCTCTTGAAAAGTATGAGGGCGAGGTGGTACCCGGCGGCAAGATATTTGTGGATTCATCTCTCATTGACCGCAAGGTTGAGCGAAAGGACGTAGAGGTGTACTACATTCCGGCCACAAAGATGGCGGCGGACGAGGGGCTTGACACCCTTGCAAATATGATACTTGTTGGAAAGCTCATAAAGGAGAGCGGCATAACCGATTTTGAAAATGTGAGCGCGGTTTTAGACAAGATTGTATCCGCGAAGCATCAGGATTTAAAGGAATTTAACCACAAGGCCCTGCGCCTTGGGTATGAATACGCTGAGTAACAGGAAGGGAAGTCGGTAAAAATGGATATGGAAATCAAAATCACCAAGACTGCAAATCCCAAGGCGAAACCCGACCCGGATACTCTGGGGTTTGGACAGATTTTTACAGACCACATGTTCATGATGGAATATGATGAGGGCAAGGGCTGGCACGACGCGAGAATTGTCCCTTTCGGGGAGATATCCGTACACCCTGCCTCAACTGTGTTCCATTATGGAGCCGAGATTTTTGAGGGGCTGAAGGCTTACCGCACGCCGGAGGGGAATATTCAGATGTTCCGTCCAATTGAGAACGCCCGGAGAATGAATAACTCCGCAGAGCGCATGTGCCTTCCCACAATTGACGAGGACTTTTTTGTGAAAGCCCTTGATACTCTTGTGTCTCTTGAGCGGGACTGGGTGCCCTCTGCCCCCAACACCTCTCTATATTTAAGACCGTTTATGTTCGGCAATGACCCGTTTTTAGGTGTACACACGGTGAAAAGCGCCGTTTTCATGATAATAGCTTCCCCTGTGGGCAGCTATTATAAAGAGGGGCTCAACCCTGTATCCATCATGGTGGAGACGGAGGACGTCCGCGCTGTCCGCGGCGGCACAGGATATGCGAAGTGCGGCGGAAACTACGGCGCCAGTTTCCGCGCGGGCAAAAAGGCGGAGGAAAAGGGATATTCCCAGGTGCTCTGGCTTGACGGCGTAGAGCGCAAGTACGTTGAAGAAGTGGGCGCCATGAACGTGATGTTCATGATTGGCGACGAGGTTGTGACCCCCGCTCTCACCGGTTCAATCCTTCCCGGTATTACCAGAAAGTCCTGTATAGAGCTCCTGAAGTCCAGAGGCTACAATGTGTCAGAACGGCTTTTGAGCGTTGATGAGCTTAAGGCCGCCTGTGCCTCCGGAGCACTGCGCGAGGCTTGGGGCTGCGGTACTGCCGCTGTAGTGTCACCTATTGGACATCTTGTAATTGGGGACGATGTTTACACCATAAATAATAACGAGATAGGAAAGGTAACACAGGAGCTCTACGACACGCTTACCGGCATCCAGTGGGGGACCGAAAAAGACGAGTTCGGCTGGGTATACAAGGTAAAATAAAAGTAATCCTGTATATATTCATGCGCTGATACGTATATATCAGTAGGATAATAAGCGGGCGGGACACAGGCGTAAAAGCTGAGTCCCGCCTTTTAATGTCCGAAAATGTTGTATGCCGCGCGTATTTTCAGCGTGATGACAATTTTATGCCTGATATTTACGCGGTAAATTGTTAGAAATAAAAGGTTGACAGATTATTTCGTCCGCTGTATAATTATAAACACTTAAATATTTCAAATGCGCTGAAGAAATTATGTGGTATGCAGACCCACTTCAGAGAGCCGGCGGTTGGTGTGAGCCGGTGTGACGGCATAGCGCAGTCTCATTTCTGAGCAGAACCTCCTAAGGCCGCGGCTGTTAAGAGGTTACGGTTGCCCCGTTACCATGGCTTTGGGCTTTGTGAGCCTGAAAGAGCGGTCCCTTTATTTTAAGGGGCAAGCAGGGTGGTACCACGGAAATATTCGTCCCTGAGGTCTAATTGGCCTCAGGGATTTTTATTTAATCAAAAGGAGATTGGAGACATGAAAAACGTAATCATTACCGACATGACTTTGAGCCAGCGTGCATCAGGCGCCGACACGACGCTGAGCTTTAAGGAAAAGCTTGAAATTGCCAAGTGCCTTGACAAGATGCGCGTTGATGTCATTGAGACGGCGCAGATGGAGAACCTGAAGACCGACGCGCTTTTTATGCGCACGATTTCCACGACCCTTGTAAACTGTGCGATTTCCATACCGGTAGGGTATACGGAGGAAGGCGTGGACAACGCCTGGGCCGCTGTGTCAAAGGCTAAAAAGCCGAGACTTCGCGTTGCAGTTCCCCTCTCTCCCGTACAGATGGAGTACATGTGCCACAAAAAGCCGGACGCTGTAATTGATATGATTGAAAAGCTGGTGAAAAAGTGCCGCGGGTATTGTGACAACGTGGACTTTACCGCGGAAGACGCCACCCGCAGCGAGCCGGATTTCCTCATAAAGGCCGTAAAGACGGCTATTGAAGCCGGCGCCACCACGGTCACTGTGAGCGACAGCGCTGGGACAATGCTCCCGGACGAGTTTGGCAGCTTTATAACAGACCTTGCGGAGAAGGTGCCGGAGCTCAAAAACGTAAATATCGCCGCCCAGTGCAGAAACGAGCTTAACATGTCTGCGGCCTGCGCGGTAACCGCGGTGAAGGCGGGGGCCTGTGAGATTAAGGCCGCCACCTCCGGCGACCAGGTGCCGACGGTAACGGCTCTTGCCAGGATTATAAAGCTCCGGGGAGACGAGGTCGGCATACGCTGCGGGGTGAACACCATGGAGATGCAGCGCCTGACAAAACAGATTGAGTGGATAACCCGCTCAAAAAAGGGAAATGAATCGCCTTTTGACACCGGTGTGCAGATGAGTCAGGGAACCGAGTTTGAGCTCACCGGCCACGACGATATCGACGATGTAAAAAAAGCGGCCGTGCGTCTGGGATATGACCTGTCTGACGACGATATGGCCAAGGTGTACGAGTCGTTTAAGGGAGTAGCCGACAAGAAAGCGGTATCAGCCAGAGAGCTTGAGGCCATAATCGCAAGCGTCGCGCTTCAGGTTCCTCCCACATACCGGCTTGTAAGTTACGTTATAAACAGCGGCAACGTAATAAACGCCACGGCTAATGTAATTATGGAGAAAAACGGCCATGAGATTCGGGGCCTCTCCGCCGGTGACGGTCCCATAGACGCCTCATTTATGGCGATTGAGCAGATTGTGGGCACCCACTACGAGCTGGACGATTTCCAGATTCAGGCCGTAACTGAGGGACATGAGGCAATGGGCTCCGCCCTTGTCAAGCTCCGCGCCGGAGGCAAGCTCTATTCCGGCAGAGGAATTTCCACCGACATAATCGGTGCCGCCGTACATGCGTATATAAACGCACTGAATAAAATCGTTTACGAGGAGAACTGACAATGAAACTTTCATTTTCAACAAAGGGCTGGAAAGGCTATACCTGGCCGGAGTTTTGCTCTCTGGCTGAAGAGATGGGTTTTCAGGGCATAGAGCTCAATAACATACACAACACTTCCTTTACGGAAAAGGGCGGGCCGTTTCACCCCCACACCGCCCCGGCGACTCTCCGGGATATGCAGGAAAAGGGGATTTCAATCCCCTGCATCGACGCCCGATGTGACTTGGGAGACAGCGCCTATGACGCAAACTGCGAGGAAATTCTGTCATGTATCGCAACGGCTAAGGATTTTAAAATTCCCTATGTGAGAATACACGCTACCTCCGGAACAGAGGTGACAGAGAGCATGATGCGCTGCCTTGAGACGACGGTGCGTGCCGCGGAGGAGGCGGGAGTTACCCTGCTCATTGAGACGCTGGGCATCTTTGCCGACACCGGAAAGCTCAGGGACGTTTTAAACGTGTTTGCCTGCGACAATCTGGCGGCGCTGTGGGATATGCACTATCCCTACAGAGTCTGCGGGGAAAAGCCGGATATCACCATTCAAAATCTGGGCGCATATGTCCGTCATGTACATTTAAAGGATTCGGAGGAGGCCGACGGAAAAACAGAGTACCGCCTGATAGGAGAGGGTACACTCCCAATCCGCGACATGATGAACGCCCTGCGTTCAGTGAACTACGACGGGTTTATTTCTCTGGAGTGGGATCCGGAGTGGATGCCTGACATTGACGCAATTGATGTAATTCTTGCACATTATGTAAACTACATGGACAAATATGACGACCCGTCAAAGTCCAGGTCGGTTCTCTTTGACAACAACACCCGCACGGGAAAATATGTGTGGAAAAAAGAGCTCATAATTGAAAAGACATTTTCTCAGGTTCTTGACCGCATGGTTGAGGAGTTTCCGGACCAGTACGCGTTTAAGTTTACCACTCTCGACTACACGAGGACCTATTCTGAGTTCAGGGACGACGTCGACGAGTTTGCAAAAACACTTATTGCCCTGGGGGTAAAGCCTAGGGACAAGGTCGCAATCTGGGCAACAAATGTCCCGGCCTGGTTTATAACTTTCTGGGCCACAGTAAAAATCGGTGCTATTCTCGTGACGGTAAATACCGCGTATAAGATTCATGAGGCCGAATACCTGTTCCGCCAGTCGGATACCCATACAATTGTAATGATAGACGGCTACAGGGACTCAAATTACTCCCAGATAATTGCGGAGCTCTGTCCGGAGCTGGAGACCGCCGTGCCGGGAAGGCCCCTCCACTGCAAAAAGCTGCCGTTTTTGAGAAATGTCATAACCGTGGGCTTCCGTCAGAAGGGCTGTCTCACCTGGGAGGAGTCCCTCCAGTATGCAAGCCAGGTGACACAGGAGGAGCTTCAGCGCCGTGCCGCGGCGGTTGACATTCACGATGTATGCAATATGCAGTACACCTCCGGCACTACGGGATTTCCAAAAGGAGTTATGTTAACTCACTACAACGTGGTAAACAACGGCAAGGCCATAGGAGACTGCATGGACCTCTCCACTGCCGACCGAATGATGATACAGGTGCCAATGTTCCACTGCTTCGGTATGGTGCTGGCGATGACCGCCTCCATGACCCACGGCGTGACGCTGCACCCGCTGCCGTATTTTTCGCCAAAGTCGTCTCTGGCCTGCATAAATAACGAGCATGTCACGGCATTCCACGGCGTTCCAACAATGTTCATCGCCATGCTGGAGCACGAGGACTTTGACAAGACGGATTTCTCATATATGAGAACTGGCATTATGGCCGGCTCCCCCTGTCCCATAAAGGTGATGGAGGACGTTATAGAGAAAATGCACATGCCGGAGATATGTATAACCTACGGCCAGACAGAGGCGTCACCAGCCACAACAATGAGCAAGACGACAGATTCCATTGAGACACGGGTAAACACCGTAGGAAGTCCCATTTTTGGCGTGGAGTGCAAGATTATAGACCCGGAGACCGGCGAAGAGCTGGGAGACAACATGGACGGTGAGTTCTGTGCCAGAGGCTACAACATCATGAAGGGCTATTATAAAATGCCCGCCGCTACCGCCGCCGCCATTGACGAGGAGGGCTGGCTCCACTCCGGAGATATGCTCCGCCGCCTGCCGGACGGGACGTATAAAGTCACAGGAAGGTTAAAGGACATGATTATCCGTGGCGGTGAGAATATCTACCCCAAGGAGATTGAGGACTTCCTCTATACCAATGAAAAAGTGTCCGACGTGCAGGTAATCGGTGTACCTGACGAGCAGTACGGCGAGGAGATAATGGCCTGCATCATACCAAAAGAGGGTGTGAATGTTACGGTGGAGGAGATACGGGACTACTGTATAAAACGTATTGCAAAGCACAAGGTTCCCCGCTATATTGAGTTTGTTGACGCATTTCCCATGAATGCCGCAGGAAAGATACTCAAGTATAAAATGCGTGAGGACGCGGTTAAAAAACTGGGGCTTCAGAAGGCAGAGGAGATTGTCACGGCGTAAACTGCTACGCCGCAAAAAATAAGGAGCGTAAATAACGCTCCTTATTTTTTCACCGTTTGATGTAATCAGTACATGAATATACCGCAGACTGCCGCAATAAGTATCTGGATTATGGGGGAAAGCTTTTTTCCGCGAAGCTTTTTATATATGAGAGAGGATAGTATGAGAATACCGGCGATTATAAATGCCGCCGCGTCCGGCTGGGGAGAGGATATATTTCCCACAAGGGCGGCGGAGAGCATGTAAATTCCGGTGGCGGTTACAAGCCCCGCTATACAGGCGTTAATACCACCCAGTGTCCCTAAAACTCCGGGCCGGGTCATGAAGTTTTTAAGTATCGCCGTTATAATGAGTATCACAACAAAAGATGGCAGTACGACTCCCGCAGTTGCTACCAGGGCGCCGAAAAATCCCGCCTGACTGCTGCCGACATATGTGGCTATGTTTACCATTATAGGGCCGGGAGTGGACTCGCTTACTGCCACGAAATAGGTAAACATGTCCTCTGTGAGCCAGCCATGGGAGAGCACTGTGTCCCGGATAATGGGCACGGCGCCGTATCCGCCGCCGAAAGAGATAAGGCCGATTTTTAAGAAGGCGGCAAGAATTTCAAGGTAAATCATCTCTTTGCCTCCCGGAATTTAGCTGTCAGGTATGCGGCGTAGCCGGCACAGCCCGAAATAAGTACGAGGTAAACGGAGGAAAAATCCACACCCAGAAAATTTATCACGAGAGCCACAGCAAGCGTCAGCCACGCGACACACCGGGAAAATACCCTGTTTGAGCTCTCGGTGTGTATGTGACGCAGCATCTTAATACCGGCGGAGGTTATCAGTACACCGACCGCAACCTTTATTCCGCGGAAGGCGTTTGCGATGATTTGATTGTCAAGCAGGCTGTTAAAGAAGGTTGATATTATAAAAATTATTATAAAGGACGGCAGCACAACGCCAAATGTGGCTGATGCGGCTCCGAGAAATCCCGCCAGCCGGTATCCGGTGCTTGTGGCGCAGTTTATGGCGACAGGCCCGGGAGTGGACTCTGCTATGGCGGTTATGCTCATGAGGTCGTCAGAGGTGAGCCATTTTCTTTTTTCCACACACTCGCTGTCAATGACGGGTATCATGGCATATCCGCCTCCGAAGGTGAATAGCCCGATTTTAAAAAAGGTTGTAAAAAGCTGCAATATAAGACGTTTTTTGCCCATGTTTAAGTTCTCCCCACAGGGTGATTTTTGCCGTACTGAAAAGCCCTGTACATGTGGTTTATAAAACCGACACAGGGGGCTGCGGCAAATGTACATATAAAATTATAGCCCACCGGGGGTATATACGCAACATAATTTGACAACGGGTTTTGCCGTGTGTAAAATTGACATGCCGGATTGGGCTTAAGGCCGCCGGAGGCGGCGTGTACTTAAAATTGACGCTTGGCCCCGAAAACGGGAGGTAGAATTATGTCATATAAATTTTATGAGTGCCACAGCCATATTGCGCTGGACGGAGAAAACGCGGCGAACGCCGCATTGAGATTTAGGGAAGGCACTGATATAGACCATGCGAAAGAGATGTTTTCCGCTTACAGCAAGGCGGGAATTGCGTTTGTAAGGGACGCCGGAGATAAATGGGACACAGGCGCACGGGCAAAAAAATATGCCTGTGAGTACGGAATAACATTTTTAACTCCGGTTTTTCCAATATTCAAAAAGGGAAATTACGGCGGCTTTCTCGGCCGGCCGTATGAGAGTATTGCAGATTACAGAGCCCTTGTAAAAGAGGCGAAAGAAAAGGGCGCTGATTTTATTAAGCTCATGCTCACGGGAATTATGGATTTTGACAGGTTTGGAGTTCTGACCGGGTTTGCCGTGCCGGGAGATGAGATGCGGGAGCTTGTGAATATTGCCCACGGAGAGGGGTTTGCCGTGATGGCCCACGTAAACGGTGAGGACCCGGTGAAAAATGCCGTGGACGCGGGAGTGGACAGTATTGAACACGGAAATTTCGCAGGAGAGGCTGCAATTCGCGCCGTAATTGACGCCGGGTGCGTGTGGGTGCCGACATTAACCCCAACCTGGAACTATGTGGGCAAGGGAGCTTTCCCAGACGAGGTGCTTTTAAAAATTGAGGAGTATCAGACGGCCTCGCTCAGCATGGCGGCGGAAAAAGGCGCTGTTATTGCTCCGGGGAGTGACGCGGGCGCATCTCAGGTGCCCCATGCACAGGGGCTTTTGGACGAGGTTTCGTATCTCCGAAAAGTACTTGGAGACAGTTATGAGGAGATACTCACAAGAGGGCAGAGGGAGATTGAAAAGCGGTTTTCCCGGCACTGACACCGAAAGGGGGAAATGGCCATGTACGATGTGGCTGTTGAAAAATGCGGAGGCTATTCATTTGAAGAGGTGTACTCTGCCGTAAAAAGCGCCGTAGAGCGGGTTGGGGGGTTCTGCTGGGTAAAACCCGGCATGACTGTTGTCATAAAGGCAAACCTCGTCTCGGCAATGAAGCCGGACCGGGCCGCCACAACCCACCCTGCGGTAATATGCGCCGTAACCAGAATGCTGAAGGAGCTTGGCGCCGGCGTCATAATAGGGGACAGCCCCGGCGGACTGTACAGCTCAGCTTATGTAAACCACATATACAGCGTGACCGGCATGGACAGGGCCCGGGAGTACGGGGCGGAGCTTAACCAGGACTTTTCGCAGAGACAGGCGGATTTTCCTGAGGGAAAGGTACTCCACAGCTTCATGTATACGGGGTATCTTGACAAGGCCGACGGCATAGTTGATTTATGTAAACTTAAATCCCACGGCATGATGGGCATGTCCGCCGGGGCAAAAAACATGTTTGGAGCGATACCGGGCACTATTAAGCCGGAATACCACTTTAAATTCCCGGACTATGACGACTTTGCCGATATGATTGTGGATATAAACGAATATTTCCGGCCGCGCCTGACTGTGACGGACGCCGTTGTGGGAATGGAGGGAAACGGGCCCACAGCCGGGGTGCCCAGGAAAATGGGGTTTATTGCGGCGGCAAGGTCTCCCCATGCCGCGGACCTTGTGTGCAGTGAAATACTTGGGCTGCGGACGGAAAATCTTCCAATACTGAGGGCGGCCATAAAAAGGGGGCTGATACCTGACAGCGCAGATAAGCTCCGCGTTTTCGGTGATATGGAAGCGTTCAGGGTCAGTGATTTCAAATATATGGCCGTACCCGCAAGCCTTGTTTTCAGCGGCAGCAGTCCGGCGATGAAGCTGTTAAGCCGTGTTGCCGGGAGCGTACTCAGGACAAAGCCGCAGCTTGAAAGGCGGGAGTGTGTTGGCTGCGGCGTGTGCAAAAAGGTCTGTCCCGCCGGAGCCATTGAGATAAAGGAAGGCAGGGCCTCAATATGCCGGAAAAAGTGCATACGCTGTTTCTGCTGTCAGGAGTTCTGCCCGAAAGGGGCAATGAAGGTGCACCGCTCTTCTCTGGCGCGGCTTATAGGAAAAATGTAGGAGGCAGTAATATGAAAAAGGTAAAGATAACTATATTAAAGACTACACTGGATAGGGAGCTGGCCGAAGAATACGGAATTGCCGGGCTTACCGAATGTCCAATGATGAAAAAGGGACAGGTATTCTATGCGGATTACGCAAAGCCGGAGGGCTTCTGCGACGAGGCGTGGAAGGCGGTATACCAGTATGTTTTTGCCCTTGCCCACGGCGCAGGTGACGGACTTTTTTATTACGGGGACTGGATAAAGACCCCCGGAGTGGCGATTTGCAGCTGTAATGACGGTTTGCGTCCGGTCATAATGAAGCTGGAGGCCACAGATGAAGATGCGGAGGTAAATTACACGCCGGTTGAGAGATAAAGAAAACAGGCAGGATATGTTTATCGTATCCTGCCTGTTAAATGTGTTTTGTTATTTATAAAAAGCCCAGATATTATCAATTTGTCCCTTTATATCGTCATAGCGCCAGGTCACATTGCTGCGGCTTATGCTGTTTGGGTCATTTATGAGGAATCCATCGTCATTGTATCCATAAATTACAATGTAGTGACCAAAGGTTGTAAAATTGCCCGGTCCGACGACGCAAATGACCATGCCGCCGTTATCCAGCGCAGACTTTATATGTGGTTCCCATAGAGGAACGGTTTCTACACGCAGTCCGTATTCCTCTCCGGCGGCAGCCATTAAAGTCCAGGATGTGCCGTTGTCAGCCACATAGTGCCCATTTTCCTCGCTGAAACGGCATATTTCCGTGGGTGTTGCTGATGCATCTCCTGTCAGAGACAGTATGACCATGGAAAGGCATACCGGTCCGCAGCCCGCCGCGGCAACAGTGCTGTCGCCATATGTATCGTATGCCCACCGGCTGTCCCACTGCAATAGCAGCGGGTGGGAGGCATCCAGCTCTGCCTGTGTAAATTTTGGAGGCTTTTTGTTAGGCCGAGCGTCAAGATAGCCGTACACATAATCTGTCAGCTCAAGATTGTTGGCAAGACCAGACAAGACGAAGAGAGGATATTCCTCACGCCTTTCATAAATTGCTTCAAGGCGCGGGTCAAGACTGGAGACGCGGCTGAGGGCGCTATATACCTCCGCTTCACTTTCGTAGGCAATTGGAGGTATATATGGGTCCTGAGATTTTATGACTGCCTCAAGTACAATGCCACTGTCCAAATATAAATCAAATATGCCGCTCTGGAGCGCTGGAATGCCGTCAAAGCTCGTTTCGTATGAATTTTGCGGGGGGTACTAATTTTGAAAACTGCTGATACAGCGCCACAGATACCTGCTAAGGCAATACATGCTGTTATCCCCCCGCAGTATGCGACGTCGGCGTCTGGCTTTTTGCCGGGCCCGCGCCTTTTCCCTGAGGCGCTTATATACGTCACCTGTTAAAGAGTTATTAGGGGACTGAACTTTCATAAATTTTGACTTTTCCTTTGTATGTCTTATTGCGTTAATTTACTCTTTAAATTACCTGTGGTTTTTATACCAGTTTCTGCCATAGGTCTCATATTCGTCGGCAAGCCACTTGGATTTCTGCTCCACCTCGGGGTCACCTACGGGGCCGTAGATACTGCCCCAGAAGCAGAAACCGCCGCCGGGGGCAAATGTGTCGATACATTTGCGCACTTCACTGCGCACAAGCTCCTCAGTTGCGCCGGGCCATGCCGGAGGTCCCGATGAGTCCCAGCAGCCTATAAGTATCAGCCTGTTGCCGTACTTTTTCTTTATTCCCACAAGGTCGTTCATGGTCTGCGCGGGGTTCCATATGGATACGCCGAAATCAAACCAGTCCTCTATAAAATCCTCGCACCGGCCGCAGTCGTGCATGTTTATAAAGAGCCCGGCGTCCTGGGCAATCCTGCCAAGGCGCGCGTGATAGGGCTTTACCATTTCCCGGTACATGTCAAGGGAAATAAACGGGTTTTTGGCTGTTGCCGTGTCGTCCAGTATACAGAACACGTCGGGCTTATAGTATTCCACGGCTTTCTTGTACACCGCGTCATAGAAGTCGGCCAGGTACTCGAAAAGCGCCATAACCTCCTCCGGCTCCTCATACATGGCGGTGAGGCCCTCGGTAAAGCCCATGAACTCCATGAGATGCTGAAAATAGCCCACGTGGGTCATTAGCTCAACTACGCTCTCCTCGCGGTTTATGTTTTCCGTGTCTTTTTTTGCCATGGCCTCCCAGTCAATGCCGGAGATATCCGGAGCCTTTATTACGTCGCGCCACTTTGTTATGTCAGTGAGAATAAATTTTCCGGGAGTGGGCAGGGACATTCCGCCGGTGCTCTCTGTGGCGGTGTGTTCCACACCCCATATGTCGATTTCCGCGTCGCCGACCTTTTTCCTGTTTAAGAACGAGGGATTTACCGGCATGGTGGCCGGAGCCTTTTTCGTTCCCGGGGCCGGTGGAGCAAGGCTGTATCTCGGCAGCCACTCCGGCACCTCTCCCCTGTATACCATGAGCAGATTTTCTCTCTCAGTCATATCTATGTTCCTCCTGTACATTTATAATTTGCTTTTTTTTACCTGTATAAACAAACTTTTTCAAATTGTGTGCAATTTAATTATAGTGTACCCGTATGCTTCTTGCAAGTTGTTTAAAATATGTATAAACTAATCTCGTCAATCTGTATTTCAGCGGCAGAAAGTACCCATGCAAACACTGGCTGCATATATATTTACAGCCCGTTTTTATGGGACGTAAGTTTACATAATACAGATTAGCTGACAGTATAAAATATGGAAAGCATACAGTGTTTATAAGTCAAATAGTTAGACAAAACAAACTTACGCCGGGCAGCCTGTTTCATTGAATTTAGACAAAATTTAAGATACGACCAAAAAAGCGCAGACAAACATATTGACAAAATGGTTAGTAAATACTAATATGCTTATGTTAGTCAATACTAATTATTTGAGTAAAAAAGAGGAGTTTAAAAATGCCCTTATCAATGGCGGAAGCCGGTCAGGAATTATATATAAAAAAAGTTGGCGGCAATGAGGACTCCCGGCACTTTCTGGAGAGTCTTGGCTTTGTAGCTGGAAGTATGGTCAAAGTGATATCCGTTATCGGTGGAAACATGATTGTGCAGATAAAGGAGTCGCGCGTCGCGGTCAGCCGTGAGATGGCCAATAAGATAATAGTGTAAGGAGGAAGCGCTGTGAATACACTTAGACAGACAAAGGTGGGGCAGACTGTGAAAGTGGTGAAGCTCCACGGTGAGGGCGCTGTGAAAAGGCGCATAATGGACATGGGCATCACAAAGGGCGTAGAGGTATTTGTAAGAAAAATAGCGCCTTTGGGAGACCCGATTGAGGTCAATGTCCGCGGATATGAGCTGTCTATCAGGAAGGCCGACGCCGAGATGATAGAAGTGGAGTAATCACGCAAAAAAGTGCTTAAGCTTTTCTGCATCTTATGATGGTAAATTTCTCACTGGTCTCCTGTTCAGGGACTGCTGGAGAGGTGTTTATCTGCGCGGAGGAGACTCCGCGAAACTTTGTGATTTGTGTTAGCTAAAACTAATCAAACGAAAGGAGAATTGGGGCAATGAGTATAAAAATCGCCCTTGCGGGAAACCCGAACTGCGGTAAGACAACGCTGTTCAATGCACTTACCGGGTCGGCCCAGTTTGTAGGAAACTGGCCGGGTGTTACCGTGGAAAAGAAAGAGGGGCGCCTGAAGGGGTATAAGGACGTCATAATCCAGGACCTGCCGGGCATCTACTCCCTGTCGCCGTACACGCTTGAGGAAGTGGTGGCGAGAAATTATCTGGTACAGGAGCGTCCTGACGCCATACTGAACATAATAGACGGCACAAACCTTGAGAGGAACCTGTATCTCACAACACAGCTTACGGAGCTGGGAATACCGGTGATATGTGCTGTCAACATGATGGACCTTGTACAGAAAAACGGAGATAAGCTGGATACTGCCGTCCTCGCAAAAGAGCTGGGTGTCACCGTCTGCGAGATATCCGCCTTAAAGGGCAAGGGTATAAAAGAGGCGGCACAAAAGGCAGTTGACATTGCAAGAAGCGGCGAGAAGCCGATTCCCCGCCACACCTTTGACGGGAACGTGGAGCATGCCCTGGCCCACATTGAGGAGGCGGCTCTCCATGACCTGCCGGAGGAGCAGCAGAGATGGTACGCGATTAAGCTTTTTGAGAGAGACGAAAAGGTAATAGAGGCCCTGAAGCTCTCAGACGAGACTTTAAAGCATATAGCTTCCGACATTGAGTTCTGTGAAAAGGAGCTGGACGACGATTCGGAATCAATTATAACTGCCGGACGTTACAGCTGGATTGCAGACGTCACCAAAAAGTGCCACAAGAAAAAGAGCAGAAAGGATAACCTTTCAACCTCCGACAAGATAGATAAGATTGTGACAAACCGCATACTCGCCCTGCCGATTTTCGCGGTGATTATGTTTGTGGTTTACTACATATCAATCGGCACCGTGGGCGACTGGCTTACAGGCTTTACAAACGACACGCTGTTTGGCGAGTGGATTTGCGATAACCTCCGTACCTGGCTTGAGTCAATCGGCACTGCCGGCTGGCTTACGGGCCTTGTTGTAGACGGTATAGTGTCCGGTGTGGGAGCCGTTATTGGATTTGTACCTCAGATGCTGGTGTTGTTCCTCATGCTCTGCATTCTCGAGGACATCGGTTACATGGCGAGAGTCGCGTTCATTATGGACCGCATATTCAGAAAGTTCGGCCTCTCCGGCAAGAGCTTTATCCCCATGCTCATCGGCTCCGGCTGCGGTGTGCCGGGGGTTATGGCCTCCCGCACCATCGAGCAGGACCGTGACAGAAAGATGACGATTATGACCACCTGCTTTGTGCCCTGCGGCGCGAAGATGCCCATAGTCGGA
>CAJFTV010000169.1 GCA_904420055.1 Candidatus Alloscillospira gallinarum
AAGCCCGCTGTTTTTCAAAGTCTCTCCTACGCTCTCCACCGTGGCCTTCTTTTTCACCTTATGCCCCTTTGGACTTATATTTCCAAAACTGCGCCCATGAGTGACAATTATAAGCCGGTCAGTGGCATAATCTGCATACTTAGGCATGTTTTCAAGGTCTCCGTGAAAAAGCGCCGTGACATTCTCCCACTTACCGCTTATGGAAGCGGCGTCGGCCACATATGCTCTAATATTATCACGGTTTTCGCGCCTTGCACGGCTGTTTATATAATCAACTCCGAGCTGTGAAATGTCAAAGCAGTCCACCTGCCCAATGCTTTCAGCCATATAAAAATCCGTAAGTCCCAGTCCGCAACCGAGGTCGCAAAGGCTACCCCTTTTTTCCATGTGCCCCAGAAGTATTTCACTCAGCTTTTTGTTATATCCAGTGTACGCCCCGGCGCTCTCATACCAGCCGGCCACCTGTTCGTCCCAGTCGAAAAACATTTTGCTCACCTCAAATCAGTGTTTTCTGACAATATTATCCGCGCTCTTATATATGCAGTTTTCCGGCACAGTTCCCCGGACACTGGACAGAGGATACACCATGGTGTCCCTGCATATTATTGTGCCGGGATTTAAAACGCTGTTGCAGCCAATCTCAGCCCTGTCACCGAGAATGGCCCCAAATTTTTTCCTGCCGGTGTCGATACTCTGTCCGTCTATACGCGCAAAAACGTGCGACTTGTCCCCCTTGACATTTGAGGTAATTGACCCGGCCCCCATATGGGCCTTATATCCAAGTATGGAGTCCCCCACGTAGTTATAATGCGGCACCTGCACGCCGTCAAAAAGTACAACATTTTTAAGCTCAGCGGAATTTCCCACAACGGCATTTTTCCCGACTATCGCACTGCCCCTTATAAAAGCCCCATGGCGTACCTCTGCATTCTCATCAATAATACACGGTCCCGCAATACAGGCAGTAGGGTATACATTGGCAGACCTCGCAATCCATATATCGTCACCGCGCTTATAAAATTTATCTGCCGGGAGCTCCTCTCCAAGCTTTAAAATGAAATCCTTTATAAGCTCCAACGCCTGCCATGGATAGGAAAGCCCCTCAAATAGCTCTGCGGCAATTGTGTTTTCAAGGCTTAACAATTCACTGATTTCCATACGCTTCCGTCTCCTTTAAAGGGCGTAGCCCTGTGCCTTTATGGCCGCAATTATGTGCTCTGCCGCTTTATTGCAGACCGTCTCATCAGGAGCCTCAACCATCACGCGTACAAGCGGCTCTGTTCCGCTCTTCCTCAAAAGCACGCGTCCGTCTCCTCCGAGTTCCTCTGTGGCCTCACGCTCCGCCCGCAGGACGTCCTCGTCATTGAGCACGGCGTTTTTGTCAGTAACACGCACGTTCTTTAAAAGCTGCGGATAAATTACGAGCCCCTCTGTCAGCTGTGACATTGTCATCTTTTGCGAGAGCATAGCCTGCATGAGCTTTATTGCCGTCAAAACGCCGTCTCCGGTTGTGGCGTACTTTCCGAATATTATATGCCCGGACTGCTCTCCGCCGATGAGATTGCCGTTTAAGCGCATGTTCTCATAGACGTATTTGTCACCCACATCTGTCTTTTCATATCCGATTCCTAGGGCGTCAAAAGCCTTGTAAAGTCCCATGTTGGACATTACGGTCGTTACGACCTTTGTGTCCAGCAGGGTGCCTTTTTTCTTCATAAACGAGCCATAGATATAGAGGATTTTGTCCCCGTCTACTATTTCACCCTTCTCATCTACGGCAAGGCACCTGTCGGCGTCACCGTCAAAGGCAAAGCCCACATCAAGGCCGTTTTCCACTACAAACTTCTGCAGATGCTCTATATGTGTGGAACCGCAGTCCGTGTTGATATTGACGCCGTTCGGTGAGTTATTTATAACATACGTGTCGGCTCCAAGGGCGTCAAAAACGCTCTTTGCAATCATCCAGGTGCTGCCGTTTGCGCAGTCAAGCCCGATTTTAACCCCCTTGTATGAGTGAGTCGCCAGGGATATAAGATACCCGATATACCTGTTGCGTCCGGAGGAATAATCTATCACCATTCCAATCTTGTCATCGGAGGCGTATGGCGCGGGGCCAATCTTTCCGTCGAGGTACTGCTCCACAAGGTCAATGACGCTCTCCTCCATCTTCTCACCGTTTGCATTTATGAGCTTAATTCCATTGTCGTGGTACGGGTTATGGCTTGCGGAAATCATGATACCGCAGTCAAAGTCATCAATGCGGGTGATATATGCGACGCTGGGCGTGCTTGTAACGTGCATCGTATACGTATCCGCACCGGAGGCCGTAAGCCCCGCCGCAAGCGCGCACTCAAACATATAGCTTGAAAGGCGCGTATCCTTGCCGATTACAACCTTTGCCTTGTGATTTTTCCCGTAATACCAGCCGAGAAACCGTCCAATCTCAAATGCGTGCTCGACTTTCAGGTCAACATTTGCTCTGCCGCGAAAGCCGTCTGTTCCAAAATATTTTGACATATTATCCTCCATTTGGCCGCCATATGCGGCATAAATAGAATTTACATTCACCCCGGCATAGGGGCATTGTTCCACCGTTGTGCACCCTGCCAAAGCAGGGCGCACAACAGGTATTAAAGCCGAGTATCCTCGGCACCTATACTAATCCCAAAACACCTCAATACAAGCACCTTAATATCTGCCTATGTCCCTTGCGATAAAATATGCCTGCTGCGTCGCCTCCATAATATTTTTAGGCACTGAGCAGTCCCCAATCTGATAAAATTCCGGGGCACAGTCGTAAAGGGCAAGGGCCTCGCCCTCTCTCGGCCGCTGTCCAACGGCGTAAATAACTGTATCGCAGGGAATAAAGTCCTCTTTTCCTTTTATTTCCGCTCTGACACCCGTCTCAGATATCTCAAGCGCCTTTGCAGACGTAAGTATTCTCATATTCGGCATTGTCTTAATAAGCTCACACAGGGCCACCCCCTGCACAAGAGGCTCTCCCGCGGCCATTCCCGCCTCTCCCATGCGCTCGGAGGTATCTCCCGACTTTTCCGAAGCTATTGTGGCGGGCAGCATTTCAACCACGGTTACATTTCTGTCTTCCATGGCAAGGGCAACGCCAAGCTCAAGTCCCACAAGGCCGCCGCCGAGTATTAAAGTGTTTTTGCCTGCCTTGTCAAAGTCGTAATAAATCTCATTTGCCCCGTAAACATTCTCTCCTTCTATTCCCGGGATTTTCGGCTTTACCGGCACAGAGCCCATGGCCGCGATTATTACATCGGGAGAAATCTCCTCCGCCACCGCGGGAGTGACCTCCGTATCCAGTCTGACATCTATCGCCATACGGGAAATTTTACGTCTCTGCAGGGCAATATACTCCTCCAGCTTCTTCTTGAACGGTATATTTTTCTCACACTGCAGCACGCCGCCAAGGCTGTCCGTTTTTTCACAGAGTATCACCTCATGGCCACGCTCTGCCGCCGTTATGGCCGCCTGCATTCCTCCGATACCTCCACCGGCTATAAGGACTTTTTTGCGTTTAACCGGAGGCGTGTCATATAAAACGTCAAGCTCATTTCCTATTTTTGGATTGGTGGCGCAGTAGAACACACCTCCAAGCGTGCTGTTTGAAAAACACGTAAAGCAGCGCATGCATTTGTTTATCTCGTCCTCACGGCCGCACCTGGCCTTTATGGGCAGGTCGGGGTCTGCCAGGGTCTGGCGTCCGAGACATACGATGTCAGCCTTGCCGGAGGCGATTATCTCCTCCATCTGCCCCACATCTGTCAGGGCTCCAACCGTTGCCACAGGCGCCGAGACACACGCCTTTACCCGCCGGGCAAACTCCACGTTGCAGCCGTCCTCAAGGAACATAGTTGGGTGTGTGCGCATACTGGCGGCGTCAATCTCATGGTGCCCCACAGACACGTGAATAAGGTCCACCTTCCCGTCAAACGCCTTTGCAATACGCACTCCCTCGTCAATGTCGTAACCGTCCGGCAGCCACTCTGCACCGCTTATCCTAACCTCAATTGGCAGCGCGCCGGCAGTGGCCTTTTTTACCGCCTCAATTACAGCAAGGGGAAAACGCATACGGTTTTCAAAGCTTCCGCCCCACCTGTCTTTTCTCACATTGTCCCTGGGTGAGAGGAACTGCGACAGGCACCAGCCGTGCCCCGCATGCACCGTTATCATGCCAAATCCGCACTGCCGGGCATATGCCGCCGCCTGCGCAAACTTCTTTATAAGCTCCTCAATTCGCTCATCGTCCATCGCGCGTATTTCAATCCCGTCAGGACGCATGCCGTCCACAAGTCCCCATACATACCCTTCAGGATAGACATATGACGAGTTAATTCCAGCGTGGTTCAGCTCAATTGCCGCAACGGCGCCATGGCGTGTTATGCCCCGGGCAGTGCGGGTCATTGTGGCCTTGCCGAAATTGCCGTCTCCGTCTAACTGCCAGGGGTGACTGTGCCCCTCCTTCTCCACCATAAAATCACCCACGCACACAGAGGCATATCCGCCCATGGCCTTTACCTCATAAAATGCCCGGGCCTCCCGTGTGAGCTGGAGGTCACATGTCAAATCAGGGTGGTCCTGAGGCGAGGCAAAAATTCTGTTCTTAAACAGCGTCCTGCCGATTTTTACAGGCTCAAAAAGGTGCTTGTACTTAAGACCGCTCATAAATGCATCTCCCTTAAAATTATTCGGGTTTTCGCAAAATTGTCATGCTTTCGTTCGGCCGCGTCAAATATTTTGCCGTAGCAAAACAGCGCACAATGTCTGTAAATAATCTGCATTGGTCTCACATATGTGCGCTACAGATACCGTCGTGACGCCGCGTCAAATATTTAGAATAAAAGCGGAAATACACGATGAAATAACCGCTTCGCGCTCATTCTATCACAAAACTTCGCTCAGGTCTACCGGTTGCGTTCATAAGAGGTTATATACTCGTAAGTAAAAAGAGTCATGTCCAGCGCTCTTCCGCCGCACCTGTCGGGGGTAAACTCCCCATCTGGCATGAGGTCACAGCAAAGGAAAGATTTATACTGCCCAAGATACAGACCGGTAAATTTTCCAGCCATGTCTGTCATCTCCGCTTTTGTCATCTTGCGGCTCATGCAGTAAACTCCCATAAACATAATTGCCCCCTCATAGAGGCTGCACGGCATATCCCCGACGCCGTATTTTCCCATAGCGGCAGAGGCGGCAAGCATACTGTTTGTGCACCTTATGCCAAAAAGGCCGCACAGCACAGCTAAAATCGTCTGCGCACCGTTATAACCGCTTTCCGTCATGTACCTGTTTATCTCATCTTTTGTTCTTTTCACAAGGTCGGCGTTAAAATAATCTCCGCCGGCGGCGCTCTCCCGGCCCATACGCTCAAGCTCTTCATTATATATCTCAAAAAGAAACGCTGAAAACTCCGCGTGCTTTACGGCAGAGGGATACCGGAGAAATTTTGTGTCAAGGTCCTTTATGCGGACCCGGTCAAGGCCGTCGCTGTCCTTTAGCATCTCCGCCAGACGGAGGCTCCTCCCATAATCCTGCGGCCCGTATCCAGCCACAATCTCATTTAGCTCACTGTCCCGCCGGGAGTGTGCCTCAACCCCTGCCATCATCATCTTGAGGTTTTCCCCCGTGGCTCCCGTTATGGAAGCCAGCTTTTCCGCCGCCCTTTTTCCGTGGGCATCATCTAACCAGTCGCTCAGTCTGCCGGTATCGTGATACGCGCACATCGTTAGAAGAAGTCCGGTATCCTCCCGGTCAAGGCCGTTGTCCATGGCCTCAAACGCGCCGTGGAGCATTACGCGCTCAATGTGCCCTTCGCCGTGGACAGGGCTCTTAAAAAGTACCTCCCGATTGAGGCTTTTCACCGCGTCTGTAAAATCCCCGTAATACTCCCAGTTTTTAAGCCGCTCAATCTCCGGCTGAAACCTGTCCCATACATCTGAACTGAGTAAATTTAAAAGAGGGCTCTCCAAAACCCATGACCTCCCGTCAACATATTTGCCGCTGCGACTTATCCGCAC
>CAJFTV010000170.1 GCA_904420055.1 Candidatus Alloscillospira gallinarum
CGCAGGTCAAAGGTCTGTAGGAACCACACGATAACCGTGGCGAGGAAAATAATCGTAAAAGCCCTTGTTATAAAGTCCTTCGCCTTGTCCCATATGAGCATTCCAACGCTTTTCGGGCTTGGCATTCTGTAATTTGGAAGCTCCATGACAAAGGGCACCGGCTCGCCTTTAAAGGCCGTATCTTTTAAAAGCAGGGCAAACAGAAACCCTACGACAATGCCCAAAAGATACAGTCCAATCATCACAAGCGTACCGTTTTCCGGGAAAAAAGCGGCCGTAAACAGGGCGTATATGGGCAGCTTTGCGGAACAGCTCATAAACGGCACAAGCAGTATTGTCATCTTTCTGTCCCTGTCAGACGGCAGCGTCCTGGCGGCCATAATTGCCGGCACGGAGCAGCCAAAGCCGATGAGCATAGGTACAAAGCTCCTGCCTGAAAGGCCGAACTTTCTCAGAAGCTTATCCATGACAAAGGCCACGCGGGCCATATACCCGCTGTCCTCAAGAATTGACAGGAAGAAAAACAGCACGACTATAATCGGCAGGAAACTCAGCACACTGCCAACCCCCGCAAAAATACCGTCTATTATAAGAGAGTGGACAACAGGGTTAATCCCATAAGAGGCAAGGGCGCTGTCGCAGACTGCGGACAGCCAGCCGATGCCCTGCTCCATGAGGTCTGACAAAAACGAGCCGATTACCCCAAAGGTCAGCCAGAACACAAGGGCCATAATCGCGATAAACGCCGGTATGGCCGTATATTTTCCCGTTAAAACGCTGTCAATCCTGCGGCTCCTTGCCCGCTCGCGGCTCTCCTTCGGCTTTACAACCGTCTTTTCGCATATGCTCTCTATAAACTTAAACCGCATATCGGCAAGCGCCGCCATGGGGTCCATGCCGCTCTCGTCCTCAAGCTGTACAAGCATATGCCCTATCATTTCCTTTTCATTCTCGTCCAGCTTCAGGGCCTCTTCAATGAGCTTATCACCCTCCACAAGCTTGGAGGCCGCAAACCGCAATGGTATCTTAGCCGCCGCGGCGTGGTCCTCAATAAGGTGGGCAATGGCATGTATACAGCGGTGCACCGCGCCGCTTCCGTCGCTGCTGGGAGTACAGAAGTCCATGCGTCCCGGGTGCTCCCGGAACTTTGCAACATGCAGGGCATGCTCCACAAGCTCACCTATACCCTCATTTTTCGATGCGGATATGGGCACCACGGGAATACCCAGCTCCCGCTCAAGCTCATTCACATGAATGGTTCCGCCGTTTTCCCTCACCTCGTCCATCATGTTAAGGGCAATTACCATTGGAATGTCCAATTCTATGAGCTGAAGGGTGAGGAACATGTTGCGCTCTATGTTCGTAGCGTCAAGAATATTTATTATTCCGTCCGGGCGGCCACGAATGAGGAACTCTCTTGTAACCACCTCTTCATTTGTGTACGGCGACAGAGAGTAGATTCCCGGCAGGTCGGTAATTGTGGCCTCCGGGTGGTTTTTAATAACTCCGTCCTTACTGTCAACAGTAACTCCGGGGAAATTCCCCACGTGCTGATTTGACCCGGTCAGCTGGTTGAAAAGCGTTGTCTTGCCGCAGTTCTGGTTTCCCGCAAGGGCAAAGCGCACCGGCTCGCCCTCCGGTATGGCGTCTCCCTTCTTTCTGACGCGGTACTCCCCCTCGCCAACTCCGGGGTGGGCCACCTGGGCCCGGCGCTCGTTATTTTTACGCACATTGTTTGCGTTATGTACTCCTGTTATTTCAATCTTGGCGGCATCATCCCGGCGAAGCGTAAGAGAGTATCCACGCACAATAAGCTCCATTGGGTCTCCCAGAGGAGCAACCTTTACAAGCGTAACCTCCGTGCCGGGGGTAAGCCCCATATCGAGTATGTGCTTTCTGAGGGACACCTCGTCGCAGTTTACAGACTTTATAACGGCGTCCTTACCGATTTCAAGTCTGTCTAAAGTCATATATTTTTTATCCGTTTCCGGCATAATCCACCCCCCTTTTTATCAATTGTATGAAAAAGAGCGTAGAATTTCAACTGCATTTATTACAAATATGTATAGGATTACATGCGTTGTTTTTTACTTTGTCATAACACTAAAAATCCCGCACTCCGGAGCACCCTGCGCCGGAGTACGGGATAAAAACTATTTAGTCTAACTGCTCAACTGCTTTTTCTGCGTAGCTGTTGTCAACGAGGTCTGAAAACTCCACTCTCTGGCTGAGCTCTCCGGCCTCCTCCATGACGTCCTCCAGACGCTCAAGGGACTCCTCTTCCATGATGGGCGTCGTGTTCCACGCGTCAATGCTCTTGTAGCGCTCTGCCACCTGGGCAAGCACGTCAACGTCAGTGTCCGGGAAGTAGCCGGCAATTACCTCAGCTATCTCCTGTCCGCTGTGCTCGGCAATCCACTGCTGCCCCTTTGCCACTGCGTTTGTAAATCCCTGAATTACGTCGGGATTTTCCGCCATATAGTCCTCCGCGGCAAAGTATGCCGTATATGGTATCTCTCCGCTCTCCTCGCCAAGGGAGGCCAGAATGTACCCCTGGCCGGCGAGCTCAATCTCTGTCGCCGTGGGCTCAAACAGTGTTACATAATCCCCGTTCCCTCCTGTGAATGCGCCGGCCATCATGTCAAACTGTACAGAGGTGTCAACCGTTGAATCCTCGCCCGGGACCACGCCGTTTTTCTTCATAATGTACTCCAGCGTCATCTCCGGGACACCGCCCTTCCTGCCGCCGATTATGGTCTTGCCGCGTAGGATATCCCAGGAAAACTCCTCGTCCGTACGGCCCACAATAAACGAGCCGTCACGTTTTGTAAGCTGCGCAAACACCTTGGGAGAGTTCTCCCTGCCCTCTATGAGCACGTATATACTCGCCTCGGGCCCGGCAAGGCCAATCTCCGCCTGACCGGTGAGCACCGAGGTCATAACCTTATCTGCACCGCCGCCGTTCAATAGCTCTACCTCAAGGCCCTCTTCCTCAAAGAACCCGAGTTCCAGCGCCGCATACTGAGGCGCGTAAAATACAGAGTGGGTAACCTCGCTCAGGGTTATTTTTGTCATCTCTTTCTCCGGTGAATCAGGCTGTACAGTTGTATCTCCGGTATTTGTATCCGGCGTATCTACAGTCTCCCCGTTTTCTCCGCAGCCGGCAAACAGGGCAAAACACATGGTAAGCACAAGCAGTATACTAATAATTTTTTTCATTTATAACTCCATTCCGCCGCTGACTGGATAATCCGCCTGACGCCTCCACAGCGGCAATGGAGGCCCCGGCCCATGGGCTGCGGCACCGCACTGTGCCTACGCCCGCGTTTTCACTCTGGGGAATGCCGCCCTCAGGCCGACACTCCCATATATTTTTTAAGTCCCTTTTCCAAAAGCAGCACTCCCTGGTACATCACGGCGGCTGCCACGGCGAGAATTATAACCGTTGTCATCACAAGGTCCATTTTAAAAACCTGTGAGCCGTAGACTATAAGATATCCAAGGCCCGCTTTTGACACGAGAAATTCTCCCATTATGGCGCCAACCCAGGAGAGGCCCACGTTTACCTTGAGGGCATTTACAAGTGTTGTGAGGTTTGCGGGAAGCACAAGCTTAAAAAGTATCTGTCTCTTTCCCGCCCCCAGCGTCCGCATTAGCTTTACCTTTTCCGGGTCTGTGGCGTTAAACCCATTGTGGACGTCAAGCACCGTGACAATCAGCGAAATAGCAAGAGTCATGGCAATTATCGCGCCGGAGCCCGCTCCCATCCAGACAATGAAAATAGGCCCCAGCGCCGTTTTCGGCAATGAATTCAGCACTACAAGATAGGGGTCTAAAATGCGGGACAGCGTCGGGCTCAGCCACAGTGCAACTGCAATAAGGCTGCCGGCAACCGTCCCCACTGTAAAGCCTATTACTGTTTCAAGGCAGGACACCCCGATATGTGTAAAAAGGTCGCCGGAACTGTAAAGATTTTTAAGTGTCTCTATCATTCTGGAGGGACAGCTCATTATAAAAGAGTCAATCCATTTCAGCTGAGCCGCCAGCTCCCAAATTCCAAAAAAACCGACTAAAATAACGGCTCTCGCCAAAATTACAAGGCGTTTTTTCCTTGTTCGTGACCTTAAGTAGCCAAGCCGCTCTTCTGAGAGCCCGGCCTTATTTGCTTTCATCAAGTTCCCCCCATATGGCATTGAAATATGACCGGAATTCCGGGTGATTTCTCCGCTCTATGGGAGTGAGGCCGGAAAACAGGTCAAGACTGTGTATGCTGCGTATCCTCGACGGCCGCCCGGTCAGCACGACAACCCTGTCGGACATGCTGATACTCTCTGAAATATCGTGCGTGACTAAAATGGCCGTCTTTTTCTCCTGTTTTATAATTGTGTATATGTCGTCAGACACGGAAAGACGCGTCTGGTAATCCAGCGCCGAGAACGGCTCGTCAAGCAGCAGAAGCTCCGGGTCTGTCGCCAGCGTCCTTATAAGCGCGCAGCGCTGGCGCATTCCGCCGGAGAGCTGTCCCGGCGTCTTTTTCATAAACTCCCCGAGGCCGTATCGCCGCAAAAGCTCACGCACGTGCTCTAATCGCTCCTTCGTCTTTTTGCCCTGTATCTCAAGCCCCAGAGTAACATTCGCCCATATTGTCCTCCACGGGAAAAGCTGGTCTTTCTGGGGCATAAAGCCGACCTCTCCGTTTGGTCCGTGAATCTCTTCGCCATTTATCACCACACGCCCCGCCGACGGTTTATCCAGGCCCGCAATGATGGAAAGTAGCGTGGATTTGCCGCAGCCGGAAGGGCCAACCACGCTTATAAATTCTCCGTCCCGTATTTCAAGGCTTATATCTTCAACAGCGCTTATCTCGCCTTCCGGCGACTGGTACGTCTTTTTAACTCCCTCTACGCTAACACTCATGTACTTCCTCCTTTATATAGCTCTTATCTTTTGCTCTCCCCCGCTTCTAATGATATTTTATGTGAGAGCCATGGAAATGTTATTGCAAATCGTATTAGGCTCCCTATCTACATTCATAAAATCTCGACAGTGCGGCACATGGCAGCCACATGTGCCTTAAAAATACGCTATTTTTTTGACTTGACCGGTGTAAAAACCTCTCTTATAATTTAAACACTTGGTCAAACTGGCCAATTTTTCCATGTTTTACTCAGCAATATTGACATTCTCCGGCAAATGCTCTATTATTATGTCAGTTAAATATTTCTGTCTTCCGAGCCGTGCGGCCTAAAGGTTCTGCCCATGGACGCCCGGCCGATTAAAATGCCTTTCGCATTTTGTCAGAGCCCCGCTGGAAACGGCGTGACTTTCCATGTTTGAGAAGGAGCAGTGCCGGCGAGTTTTTCCTCGGAATACCATAAACGCACAAAAAGTGCGCTGTTTCTTCACAAACAGCGCACTTTTTTCTGATAGAGCGCAGCCGCACACCCGCCTAAAAGTCTGCGGCCGCTTCTATATCGGCAGGAAACTGTTACCAGGTCTGCCGTCAGGATTATGGTAACAGTTTTCTCCCTTAAATTCAAGTAAAAGGAGAAATTCAACATGAAGAAACTTATGGCACTGCTATTGGTTCTGGTACTTTCCCTGTCCTTTGCCGCATGCGGCAGCACAGGAAACACCAGTGACGACGGGCAGCAGGCAGGCGACAACCAGGAGGCGCAGGACAATCAGGAGGAAAACGGCTCCTCTTCAGAAGAGCCCGTTGAGCTTATTGTGTTTGCCGCGGCTTCCATGACCGAGACCTTAACCGAAATCGGCGAGAAGTACATGGCAGAACACGAAAATGTGACAATCACCTTTAACTTTGACTCCTCCGGAACACTGAAAACCCAGATTGAATCCGGCGCTGAGTGCGACATATTCATCTCCGCCGCGCAGAAGCAGATGGACGAGCTGGATATCACCTCCGACGCGAACCCGGACGGGCTTGACTTTGTACTCTCTGATACACGTCTCGACCTCCTTGAGAACAAGGTTGCACTTGTTGTCCCGGAGGGCAATCCCAAGGGTATAACCTCATACGACGCTCTGGCTGAGGCCCTCAATGCCGGCGATGTATTTATGGCAATGGGCAACGAGGACGTTCCCGTTGGTCAGTACACGCAGAAGATTTTTGCATACTACGGCCTTGACGAGGCTACACTCGCCGCAAACGGCCTTATTACATACGGCTCCAACGTCAAGGAGGTCACCTCTCAGGTTTCCGAGGGTGCAGTTGACTGCGGCGTAGTCTACAGCACAGACGCATTCTCCGCCGGACTTGAGGTCGTTGACACCGCCACTGCCGAGATGTGCGGACAGGTAATTTATCCCGCGGCAGTGCTCAACATAACGCAGAACGAGGAGGCTGCAAAAGCTTTCCTTGACTACCTCCAGTCAGACGAGGCTGTTGCGGTATTTGAGGGCGTCGGCTTCTCACCGGCATTCTAACGGGTCCCCGGCAGGACTGGGAGGTCACATATGGACTGGTATCCACTGTGGAACTCAATGCGAATTGCGGCGATATCCACTGTTATCGTATTCTTCCTGGGAATTTTGGCGGCGTATTATATTGCAAAGCTCCCGCGGGTCTTAAAGGGGATTTTGGACGTTATCCTCACGCTTCCCCTTGTTCTCCCCCCCACAGTTGTGGGCTATCTTCTGCTTTGCGTGCTGGGTCCGCGGCGCACAATCGGCGCATGGGTGCTTGACACATTCGGCATTCGTCTCGTAATGACATGGTGGTCGGCAATCTTTGCCACTATAATCGTAATATTCCCGCTTATGTACAGAACGGCAAGGGGCGCGTTTGAGTCCTTCGACGAGACCCTTGCCTACTCCGGTCAAACCCTGGGCATGTCAAACACCCGCATTTTCTGGCGTATACGCATGCCCTGTTGCCGGCAGGGTATCCTTGCCGGCACAGTCCTGGCCTTTGCCAGGGCGCTGGGGGAATACGGCGCCACCAGCATGGTGGCCGGCTATACCCCCGGAAAGACGGCGACTATCTCCACAACGGTTTATCAGCTATGGAGAACAAACGACGACGCCCTCGCATTCAAGTGGGTAATGGTGAACATTGCCATATCCGCCATTGTCCTTCTGGCGGTAAACCTTTTGGAGAAAAAAGACCGGGCGTCGAAAAAGAGGCGTAAAGCGAAGGCGATATAGATGTCACTTCTTGTAAATATAAAAAAACAGCTTGGCGACTTTCATCTTCAG
>CAJFTV010000171.1 GCA_904420055.1 Candidatus Alloscillospira gallinarum
AAAAAAGTACCATCTGGGTTTCAGATGGTACTTTTTGCATATTATGATAAAAAATTATCTCCTGCCCGCATTTTTGCGGGTTCTTTTTCATTTTGCGGCACTTTTTAAAATAGAATTGTCATGTCCTGTAAAAACTAATAGAAACACAAGGAGGTAAAAATATGGACAAAAAAATTTATGGCTACATTCGCGTATCCACTAAAGAGCAGAATGAAGCGCGGCAGGAAGTCGCTTTAAGAGAATTTAACGTACCCGAAAACAATATTTTCATGGACAAGCTCAGCGGCAAGGATTTTAACCGCCCGCAGTATAAAAAGCTCATGCGCCGTCTGCGTCCGGGAGACGTGATAGTTGTAAAATCAATTGACAGGCTTGGCAGAAACTACGAAGAGATTTTAGACCAGTGGCGCATCATAACAAAGGAAAAACAGACGGACATTGTGGTGCTTGACATGCCGCTTCTTGACACGCGCCAGACCGGCAAAGACCTTACCGGCACATTTGTTGCGGACCTGGTTTTGCAAATACTCTCATACGTCGCCCAGACAGAGCGCGAAAACATAAGGCAGCGCCAGATGGAGGGGATTGCCGCTGCAAAACTCAGAGGCGTCCGTTTTGGACGTCCACGCAAGCCGGTTCCTGAGGCGTTTGAGAACCTCAAAGCTGCCTGGGAAAATAAATTGACCTCCTCAAGGGAAGCGGCCAGACAGCTTGGAATTTCACAGGATACATTTTTGAGATGGGCACATGGAAAATAAACAATGGTAACAAGGCTTTGAAAAGCTATTTAAATATACTTACATGCCACTTGAAACAATATATCAATTATAATTATCGGCTCATGCAACAAAGGAGCCGACCTGTTTATTCCTGTATAGAATTATCAAGTTGAGATGTGCAATGCGGACAGCGAGTCGCATTAATGTCAATTTCCGTCATACAATATGGACATTTTTTAGTTACAGGTGCCGCCGCCTCTTTTTTTCGACCGATGGTCAGCATTTTATTAATGCCCTTGAGCAAGCAGAAAAGTATAATTGCAATGATAAAGAAATTCACTACAGCAGATACAAAGGCCGACGCAAATCCGGCTATGTCCGTCCAGGTATACTTAGCCGCACCGGTTACGACATTAATAATAGGATTGATAAAATTGTCTGTCAGCGATGTTACAATTCCGGAAAAAGCTCCGCCTATTAAAACACCTACCGCCATATCCATTACATTTCCGCGAAGTGCAAAGGTTTTAAATTCCCTGAAAAACTTTTTCATATGACCGTCCTCTCCTTATTATTCTCTACGACATATTAGCACATAATTCGACATAATTATATAGTCAAGTTAATTAAAATTCAGCGCTTTTCTGTCCGGATAATAGAACGGGCAGCCATCACAGCTTCATTATGACCCATATATTTTCATATATTTATAAGATATGCATGCACATAATTTGGTGTCATCTAAGGCACAACTTTCACGCAAAGCAAAAAGCAGACGAAATACGTCTGCTTTTTACATTTTCATCGGAATAATATAAAAATTCATTCTATTAATTTTCTGCACACTATGCTACAATTAATAAAACTATCAAGGAGACACTTATGAGATACCATACTGTATTATTTGACCTTGACGGCACTCTCACAGACCCCGGAGAGGGCATTACCAAATCCGTGGCCTATGCGCTTAAAAAATTCGGAATTGAAATATCAGACCTCACTTCCCTTTACAAATTTATCGGTCCTCCGCTGGCAGACTCTTTCATGAAATACTTTTCATTCACTCGGGAGGACGCTTTTAAGGCCGTTGACTTTTACCGGGAATACTACAGCGTCACGGGGATTTTCCAAAACGTCATGTATGAGGGAATCGACGGACTGCTGCAAACCCTCTTTGACCAGGGGCTCCAAATTGTCCTTGCCACATCAAAGCCCAGAGTGTTTGCCTCAAAAATTTTGGAGGAGTTTAAAATCGCAAAATACTTTACATATGTATCCGGCAGCGAGCTCGATGGCACACACGTCAACAAGGACGAGGTCATTGCCGATGCGCTTACGGCATGCGGCTTGACATCTTCTGTCGGACTTATAATGGTCGGCGACCGGGAATATGACATATTCGGCGCTCAGAAACACGGCATGGACTCCATTGGCGTGCTGTTTGGCTACGGCTCTCCGGAAGAGCTGAAAAGCGCCGGCGCCACCTATATCGCTGAGACCGTTCAGGATATCGGAAGAATCATTCTCGGCTGAGGCAGTCCAAATCACTCTTGATATGTATCGCAAATATATGCTAAAATAGTTAAAAAATATGGAATTTTACAGGGGGCACTATGAATATTCACGAATCAGCTGAAAACTATCTCGAAACAATACTCATACTGCACAAGCGCAAGGGCTATGTCCGCTCTATTGACATTGCAACTGAGCTCTCCTTCTCAAAGCCCAGTGTGAGCGTCGCCATGAAAAATCTCCGAACAAACGGATATATCGAGGTGGACGACGGAGGCCACATTACTCTGACGGAAAAAGGGCTTGAAATAGCTGAAAAGATGTACGAGCGCCACACCCTTCTCTCTAACCTGCTTGTCGCTCTCGGCGTTCAGCCGGAAGTCGCGGCGGAAGACGCCTGCCGCATTGAACATGTCATAAGCGTTGAAACCTTTGAGGCTTTAAAAGCGCACGCGGCAAAGGTGGGCGCTGAAATCTCAGAGAAGTAAGTTAAAACAAAATACATGCAAAAAACGCCAGGCGTTTGCCTGGCGTTTTTCTTCTCTGATTTCAGCGTGCACACAAATTGCGCATTCGGTATTTTGCTTTAACACCCGCCAAAGCCGGCAAAGCCTGCTAAAACATGCCCGTATAGCTTACAGCAGTTGTGGCTTATCTTCCCACTGCCCCGACTTTCCCGGCCTTACACTCGTGCTTCAGTCCTTTTCTCTATCTAAATTCCCGCATATCGTCAAGGCGCAGAAGACACGGCGCTTCGCCATAGCCGGCACCCACGTCAATATTAATCCAGGTATCTGTCCTCAGTATTTTCCCCCGGTGTTCCACACCGTAATGAAAAGTTGGAGTGTGACCAAAA
>CAJFTV010000172.1 GCA_904420055.1 Candidatus Alloscillospira gallinarum
AAATCATAGAGAATCTTTCTGGCGTTTCTCACTCTCTCGGAGTTTGTGCGCACCACCATTCCATTCTGTGCCTTTACTATGCAGGAGGCCATAAGCTTTTTCTGGCCCTCTATCTCAACCACACATATACGGCAGGAGCCGTTTGTGTGCATTCCCGGGAGATGGCACAGCGTGGGTATTGTAATTCCGCCAAGTCTTGCCGCCTCCAGTATTGTTGAGCCTTCGGGGGCAACTATATGCTTGCCGTTTATTGTAAGTTCAATCATTGTTACGCCTCCTTATTTCAGCTCAATAGCGCCAAAGTTGCACTTTGTAATGCAGTTTCCGCACTTTACGCACTTTGACGTGTCGATTGTATGGGGCTGTCCCTTCTCTCCGGTGATGGCAGAGGCCGGGCAGTTTCTGGCGCACAGCGTACAGCCGCGGCATTTATCCGGGTCAATGGAGTATGTATTCAGCGCCGTACATACGTGGGCGGGACATTTCTTGTCCACCACGTGGGCGATATACTCGTCCTTAAAATATCTGAGTGTGGTGAGCACGGGGTTCGGGGCAGTCTGTCCAAGGCCGCACATTGCCGTCTCACCCACAGTATTTGCCAGAGTCTCAAGCATGTCTATGTCCTCAAGTTTGCCGTTTCCGGAGGTAATCCTCTGCAAAATCTCCAGCATACGCTTTGTGCCTATGCGGCAGGGCACACAGTGTCCGCAGGACTCGTCCTGCACGAACTCCATGAAGTACCGGGCAGTATCCACAAGGCATGTGTTCTCGTCCATTGCGATAAGTCCGCCGGAGCCCATAATCGCGCCCATGGCAGAAAGGCTCTCATAGTCAACCGAGACGTCCAGGTGGTCGGCGGTTAGGCAGCCGCCGGACGGTCCGCCGGACTGTACGGCCTTAAACGCCTTGCCGTCCTTCATGCCGCCGCCCATATTGAATATGACATTTCTCAGGGGCATACCCATGGGTATCTCTATAATTCCGGAATTTTTAATGTCACCGGCCAGGGCGAAAACCTTTGTGCCCTTGCTTTTTCCTACGCCGTAAGAGGCAAACCACTCTGCGCCCTTCAGGATAATTGCCGGTACATTTGCCAGTGTCTCCACGTTGTTTATAATAGTGGGCTTGTCCCACAGGCCCTGCTGGAACGGGAAAGGCGGTTTCTGCCTTGGCTCGCCGCGAAGGCCCTGAATTGAGTTTATAAGGGCAGTCTCCTCACCGCAGACAAACGCGCCTGCGCCGATGCGTATCTCAAGGTCAAAGTCAAAACCTGAGCCCAGTATATTCTTCCCAAGAAGACCCGCGCCGTGGGCCTCTTTAATTGCGTCGGAGAGGCGCTCAACAGCCAGAGGGTACTCCGCACGGACGTACACATATCCGTTGTTTGCGCCGATTGTATAGCCCCCAATAATAAGCGCCTCAATTACGCTGTGGGGGTCGCCCTCCAAAATACTTCTGTCCATGAACGCGCCGGGGTCGCCCTCGTCAGCGTTGCAGATTATATATTTCTGGTCACCTTCCGCCTTCATGCCGGACTGCCACTTCACGCCCAATGGAAAACCTGCGCCGCCGCGGCCGCGAAGTCCGGAGGCAATTAACTCCTCCACCGTTTTTTCTCTGCCCATCTCATTCATTACCTTCGCAAGGGCAAAGTAACCGTCGTGGGCAATATAGTCCTCAATTGATGTAAAGTCTACCCTTCCGCAGTTGCGAAGGGCAATTTTAACCTGGTCGTTAAAGAAGGGAATATCCTTTGTATAGGGGACATACGCCTGCCTGTCCTCGTCAAAGTAGCAGTACTCCTCAACAACGCGCTCACCTATGAGATGGCGGTCAATTATCACCTTTACCTTGTCCGGTGTGAGGTTTCCGTAAAACACGCCGTCCGGCTCCACAATCATACATGGGCCATAGGCACAGAGGCCGACACAGCCGGTTACAACCACACGCACCTCAGTTGACAGTCCGCGCAGCGCTATGGCCTTTTTAAGAGCCTGCACTACCTCTGTGCAGTGTGAAGAGACGCAGCCCGCGCCGCCGCAGACATAAATCGTGTGGCGGTAGTCGGCAACTTCCGCCTGTACTTTCGCCTTGACTTCTTCAAGGTCCTGAAACTTATTTATTGTAAGTGTCTGATATGCCATTATTGTACACCCTCCGTTTCTCCCTCATCGTGATACCAGGGCTCAAGAATCTCATCAAGCCCGTCAGGCTTTACATAGGGATATACTGTGGTGTCAATCTGAATTGCCGGAGCAAGTCCGCATGCGCCAATGCACCGCGCCACCTCAAATGTAAACACGCCGTCAGCTGTTGTGTGTCCAACTTCAACACCCAGCTTTTTTGTGAGGGCGTCCACAAGGCTCACGCCGCCGCGCACATAGCAGGCAGTGCCGAGACATACCCTGATGGTGTGCTTTCCCCTGGGCTCCGTGGCGAAAAATGAGTAAAAGCTCACAACGCCTGAGACAATGCTGAGTGGGATTTCAAGCTCCGTAGAGACAATTCTCTGTACCTCCACAGGAAGATAACCGTATACACCCTGTACCATGTGAAGCACCTGGATAAGGTTTCCCGGCTTACCCTTATACTGGGACGCTATCTGCTTAATTCTCGCAAGCAAAAGCTCATTATTTCCTGAGCAGCATCCGGAATGGGTTTCTGTCATTAGTTTCTTTCTCCTTTCCATGCCTGTCGCCAAACAGTTTACGCGAACTCATATCTTCAAAAAGATGCACTTCATTATATATCGCATTTTGACATATTACAACTTAAAAACATTACAAATTATCCAATTTTGACTGGTTTTTTGTCATATTTTCCCTCCCTAAAATCAATTCAAAATGAGATTACTTTTTTTCAAAAAATAATACATATCCTCACTCTCACCACAAGGCAGAAAAATCAGCCGGAGAGTCCTCTCCGGCTGAAATCACTGAGTTTATTTAGTTTATGCTAACTGTATACAAATCCCGGTAAACGAGTTTTCCCGCCTGTCTTTCAGACTTCATAAGGCACAGCCTGTCACCTTTAAAAGGGATAGCGGAAAGTCCCCGGGCAAAATCCTGTTCACGGAAAATGAAAGACATCTTGCAGTTTCTAATCAGAGTAACATGGGGCGTATATCCCCGCTTTTCACTTTTAAAGCCAAGCTTTTCGGTCTCACGGCAGACTCTCTCATAAAGCTTTAAAAGCTCGGGAGACGGGTTTACACCGCGCCAGTAAAGACGCCGCCCGTCCGTCCCTGACGGGAAGCTTCCAAAGCTTGCCATCTCCAGCTCCATCGTCGGTATGCCCGCGGCCGCCCTTTCCATGGCCCTGGCAATTTCCGTAATTTTACTCTCTTCTGCCTCGCCCAGAAATTTCACCGTCAGATGCAGGTTTTCCCTTTTTGTAAAATTGCCGGTTCGCGCAAAATTTTTAAGGCGCAGCATCTCATCCATAAGCCGTCCCTTTGTGCGCTCGTCAAACTCAAGGGCAATAAAAAGCCTCATTTCCCCGCGACCCCGGTTTTTACTGCGGCCTCAGCCACAGCTTTTGCCACTGCCGGGGCAACTGCGCTGTCAAACGGCGCGGGGATTATATAGTCGGCGGAGAGCCTGTCTCCCACAAGCCCGGCGATTGCCTTTGCCGCGGCAATCTTCATCTCGTCATTTATATCGCTGGCCCTCACGTCAAGAGCGCCGCGGAATATTCCCGGGAATGCCAGCACGTTGTTAATCTGATTGGG
>CAJFTV010000173.1 GCA_904420055.1 Candidatus Alloscillospira gallinarum
AAAGCTGCCTCAGCGCACAATTGTCACCTCCGCCGCGGCGGGCTACAGCTCATACGGCAACCAGATTGGCCTTGCCACCGGCATGGTGGAGGAGCTCTACCACCCGGGATATGCAGCAAAGCGCATGGAGGTCGGCGCGGTAATCGCCGCGGCTCCCGCGGATAACGTCCGGCGTGAACGCCCTCAGCCCGGCGACATTGTTATACTCTTAGGCGGCAGAACCGGGCGCGACGGCTGCGGCGGCGCAACCGGTTCCTCAAAATCCCACACCGCGCAGTCTCTTGAGACCTGCGGCGCGGAAGTTCAGAAGGGAAATGCCCCGGAAGAGAGAAAGCTCCAGCGCCTTTTCAGAAATCCGAAGGCCTCCCGGCTTATAAAGCGCTGCAATGACTTTGGCGCCGGAGGTGTATCTGTCGCAATCGGCGAGCTCGCCGACGGCCTTGAAATCGACCTCAACGCCGTACCTAAAAAATATGACGGTCTGGACGGAACAGAGCTTGCAATAAGCGAGTCTCAGGAGCGCATGGCTGTTGTCATCGAGTCCGAGGATATGGACGAGTTCATGGCCCTTGCAAAGGGCGAGAATCTTGAGGCCACGGTAGTCGCAAGAGTAACCGAAGCCCCGCGCCTTGTGATGCACTGGAACGGCCGCAAAATTGTGGATATCTCCAGGGAATTTTTAGACTCCAACGGCGCAGAAAAGCACATAGACGTAATTGTACCGAAAGCCGGTACTGTCGAAAATAAAAAGGCAGAGAGCTTTAAGTCCGGCATGCTTCAGCTTGCCCAGGATTTAAACGTCTGCTCGAAGCGCGGACTTTCCGAGCGGTTCGACTCCACCATCGGCGCGGGCACAGTGCTCATGCCCTTTGGCGGCAAAAACCAGCTCACTCCAATACAGGCCATGGTAAACAAAGTATCCGTGGAAAAAGGGCACACTGACACATGTTCCGTCATGTCCTACGGCTATAATCCCTACATCTCGGAAAAGAGCCCGTATCATGGCGCATACCTCGCCGTTGTGGAGTCCGCGGCAAAGCTTGTGGCCGCAGGCGCCGAATTTTCCGACGTATACCTGAGTTTTCAGGAGTACTTTGAAAAGCTCGGGCACGACCCCAAAAAGTGGGGTAAACCCATGTCTGCGCTCTTAGGTGCATTCACGGCGCAGATGGGCCTGGAGGTGGCGGCTATAGGCGGCAAGGACTCAATGAGCGGCAGCTTTGAGGATATTCACGTTCCACCTACACTCATATCCTTTGCCGTGACCACCGAAAAAGTTAATAACATCATCTCTCCGGAGTTCAAGGGTCCCGGCCACAGGGTCATCTGGCTGCGTCCTGAGACGGACGGCTCCGGCCTGCCCACGGCGGCCTCACTAAAATCCCTGTTTAACAGGGTCACTGAGCTCATGCGCTCCGGCCGGGTGCTGGCGGCATACACTCCCGTGTACGGCGGCGCTGCTGAGGCCGTTATGAAGATGTGCCTTGGAAACGGCATCGGCTTTAACTTTGATACAGAAGTTTCCCTCGATGAGATTTTCGGTTTCAGCTATGGCTCATTTATCCTCGAAATGGCAGACGATGAGGAATGCGGCACAACCTTGGGCTACACCACCTCCGGCGGTGCGATACTCTACGGCCTTTCCGTTGTTGAGCTGCCTGAGATTTTAGACCTTTACGAAGGTAAGCTTGAAGACGTTTTCCCCTGCAATATAGACCAGGGCAATGGTGAAATACCGAAGTTTGAATACACGGGGGCCATACCCCCCGCTCCCCGCTTTCAGGCTCCGCGTCCCAGGGTATTAATACCCGTGTTTCCCGGCACCAACTGCGAATATGACACCGCAAAGGCAATGTCCGACGCCGGTGCGGAACCGGAGATATTTGTCATAAACAACCTCTCCGCCGCTTCTATCCGGGAGTCCACTCAGGTTTTCGCGGAAAAAGTAAAAAACAGCCAGATAATTTTTATCCCCGGCGGCTTCTCCGGCGGAGATGAGCCGGACGGCTCCGGCAAGTTTATCACCGCGTTTTTCAGAAACAGCGCAGTAAAGGACAGCGTACATGAGCTTCTCAAAAACCGCGATGGACTTATGGCCGGAATATGCAACGGCTTCCAGGCTCTCATAAAGCTGGGACTTGTCCCCTACGGCGAGATTATTGACACAGATGAGAGCTGTCCTACACTCACCTTCAACACAATAGGCCGTCACCAGTCAAGACTTGTGCGGACGGCAGTCTGCACAAGCAAATCCCCATGGCTCATGCACACAAAGGTAGGCGAGGTCTATACCGTGCCGATTTCCCACGGGGAAGGCCGTTTCTACGCCTCCGATGACCTTATAAAGAGTTTAGGGCAGAACGGCCAGATTGCCACACAGTATGTGGACATGGCCGGCAATCCCACAAGGGATATCCACTTTAATCCCAATAATTCCGCCTGGGCTATCGAGGGCATTGTCTCCCCCGACGGCAGAATAATCGGAAAGATGGGTCACTCTGAGCGAATTGGCTCCGGACTGTACAAAAATGTACCCGGACGCTATGATATGGGACTGTTCTCCTCCGCCGTTGAGTATTTCAGATAAAGATTGGAGAACAGGAAAAGCGCAGGCAAATTTGCCTGCGCTTTAAACCGCTTTAAAAGCGTCACTCTGCTGACACTACAGGAACAAAGCCGCGGCCTTTCGCCGCGGCTTTGTTCCTGTGACTGTTTAGGTTTCTTGCTTCTTGTATAAATAGAGAGAAAGGTTTAGGGTAAAATAAAAGACAGACAAACCGAAAAAGGTTTAAGCCTGCCGCATGTAAGTTTTTATAAATAAACTAAATATGGCGACTTATCCTTCTCGAATAGGAAGGCCAGACCGTTTCCCGTCTGACCCCGTTTGTACACTCATGGGTACACAGAAAAACCTTTAGACTGTACAAATCGGATAACGTCTTTTAATTTACAATTACATTATAATACCGCAGCTATTACGTGTCAATATATTCTTTCATATTCTATTCAGACGGAGAATTGGCCGGCTGCATCGGCCTTAAAAGCTTTGACGACCACAGCTGTGAAATAAAGCGTTTCTATGTCCGCCCAAAATTCCGCGGTCATCGCCTTGGAGAAGTTATGTTAACTAAAATAATAGAGGACGCGCGGTAAATCGGCTACACACAGATTCTTTTGGATACGTTCCCATTTTTGGAGCGCGCGATACATATGTACAAAAAACATCATTTTTATGAAATTCCCAGCTATAACGGCAATCCCATGAAAGATTTAATATACATGAAACTTGATTTAAACTAAATGCTATCGTTCTCCCTTTCCAAGCACGTGCTCTCCTCATGGCCTTCCAGCTCGTAAACAAGGCTCTCCGGCATTCTCCTGGGTCCGCGCACCGTCTCAATGCCGTGCTCCCTGAGCCTGTCCAGAGTGAGAAACGACGGGTCAAACCTCTCCAACAGCTTAATCCTCATAACCCGGTTTATTCGGAGATTTTCATCAACGTGGTTAAACGGAATGTCAACCTCCGTCGCCTCACATTTATACAGTACGGCGGAAAATGGGGAGGCCCCGTACATATACACAGTATCGCCTACTGCAATGTTGTTGCTCTGTTTCCATATAATTTCCTGCTCATTGGAAAACGCGTTCGGTAAATCGTAGTATTTGGGGTTTGCCGGGATAATCCAACGCTCTTTTCCGCGTCGGCATTCCCTCTTATTTGTTCCGGCAAGTTCAAAGCTTATTTCAAGGAGTGAAAAAACAGTCTCTTTTTCCACTGTACCGTCCAGAAGAACTGTCACCCAGCCGTCACGCCTCATATGGTACGCCGGCAAAAATCCCTCGTCCATGCGCAGAGACGTACCGAGAACGGGCCCGCACTTTATATCCAGAATATCAATACTTCCCTCCCCGGACAGTCCAAGCCGTTTCCGCGGAACATCCATGACAATTCCGTACCATTTTTTATTGTCCGCACGCCTCAGCACCGCATATCCGGGATATCGTCTCCACAGATATTCCGGCGATGTACCGTAGCTCTCTGCGGCAAACTTTATTATATCATCTCTTAGCGATTTTCTGTTATTTTTACGGCCGGCCATTTTCACATTGCCCCCAATATAGCAAAATTGCTGATTTTATCTGCATAAAACAATATAAGTGTACCTTTATACAGTATAATTTCTGTGCTGGCAGCCGTCAATAAAAAGAAGATATAAGCATTCTCACCGTACTTATTTGACACATTATCCATATGACAATTATAAAACGTTTTCCAAACATTGTAATGCAAAAAGCGCCGGGATTTTATCCCCGGCGCTTTTTAAGCGTTTTATTACTAAAAACCTTTGGAATTTGAATACCGCCGGCTCATTTATACAAGGCTCTCTCCCAGCTTTTTGCAGGCATCTTTCGCCGCGTCGTCCGGAGCCTCACAGCAGATGACAAAGTCACAGGCCATGTTTGCCCCCTTTTCCTTGCACAGGGACTCCCATTCACGCATCCACTCGCCGTCACCCCAGCCGTATGAGCCGAAAAGGGCTATTTTCTTTCCGGAGAGCTTCTCCTCACAGGCCGAGAACATGGGTTCAAACTCTGTCTCTTCCAGCTGTTCCGCCCCCATTGACGGACAGCCGAACGCTATAGCGTCATAGTTATCCATCATCTGGGCATTAAAGCTTCCCGGTGTGTGGAGTTCCGCCTCGCCGCCGGCAGACTTTATTCCCTCTGCCACACAGTTTGCCATTTCCTCGGTATTTCCTGTGGAACTCCAATAAACTACAGCAATTTTACTCATATGTTACCTCTTTTCAATTAGCTTTATATATGGTCATGCAGCTACAGTGAGCTGCGCAACACTCTTTCCATCGCGCCACTGGCTCATATACACATTAATACAGCGTTTAAACCTGGCAAACAGGGCTATTGTGTTTTCCTCGTCACAGTATACCTTCCAAAATCCGCAATACTTGCAGTTTCTGCCACGGTTTTTAACAAACGCCTCCACATCTCCCACGGGATATCCCAGAAACAGCCCTATCTCATGGGGAAAGCTCTCACCCAAGGCCACGCGGCGCCGAAGCGTTTCCACCGCGTCCGCCACATTGAGGCTCGTATAACCGGCATTTTTCAGATACCTTGCCGCCCTGTGCACTCTTAAATCCCGGTACAGCATAACCGGCCTGTAAACATACAGCATCGCACGGCTCTCCCATGTTTTAAGTATCGTCAGGTATACACCCTTTTCATTCAAAGCTCTGTTCCACCCGCGTATAATCCGCCGCAGCTCATCACAGCTTTCATAGCTGCAATTAAAAATACTGCCCGATTTTATTCCCGCCAGAGTCGGGGCGCAATATGCCACAAGCTGTCTGTCTATGCTCATGCCAGGCAGGCCGCCCGTTTCTCTAAAATGTTCTGAAGCGCTGTGGCAGAGCTGCTGTGAATTCTCTCCACCTCGGTGCCGTTTCTCTTTGCCTCGCTTATGGCGCTTATGGCCATCTTGTGGGAGACGGTATTTGTAAACAGCACAAGGAGGTCCGGTGTGCCCATTTTCTTTTTCATGGAGCCGTTCTCCTTCGGGAAAATCTTGGCTTTATATCCAAAGCTGCGGCATATATTCTCATACTGGCATGTCATTCTCTCATTTCCGCCTACGATTACAATACTCATAATTCCTCCTTAATCTTGGTTAGTTTAGTCTAACTACAGGCTTTTATTTTAGCGGCGCACGGCCGCCCATCATTTTAGTTAGTATTAACTAACACAAAGTATAGCATTCACGGCTTGTCTTGTCAACACTTTTGTAGAAGAAAAATTATCCCTCCCGCATATCTCCCAGTGTTGTATTCAATAGCAGTGCGATGTATAATAATCTTCCCGGAGGTGCCTTTATGATTTTCTTTGACCTGGACGGAACCCTGTACAAAACTCACGAGACGTGCCTTCCTCCCCTTAAATCCCTGTGCCGGCAGCATGGCATTCCTCTTTCTGCCGAGGGGGAAAGTTTTTTAATCTGCAACACAACAGACGCTTTTTTAAGCAAGTATGCGCCGAAAATGCCGGAATATGAAAAAAACCAGTTTAAAAAAACTCTTTCTGATATGGAACTTCTTGAGGTTGAAAAGCACGGGCGGCTTTTTGATGGAGTGACAGACATGCTCATCTCCCTTAAATCTGACGGTTTCTCTCTTGGAATATGCGGAATGGGCAGCCGAAAATATATAGACCGTGTACTAACAAAGTGCGGTATAAAACAGTATTTTGACACTGTGCTCCACCGCGTCCCCGGAAAGACAAAGGTACAGGTTCTGTCTGAATATATAAGCCAAACCGGACTTGTGCCGGAAAAATGCGTGTTTGTCGGAGACAGCCTGACAGACTACAGTGCGGCAGAAAACAGCGGTGTTCCGTTTGTCGGTGTCAGCTATGGATTTGGCCTGTACGACATTGACGGGAAATGCATATTGGCAGATACGCCCGGTAAAATCCCTGAAAAAATATATCTTGCCCACGTTTTCTCTACAATAGAAAATGAAATTAAAGCCAAAGGCAGTCCCGTAATTTTAGGTATAAACGGCATTGACACATCTGGAAAGACAGTGTTTTCCGAAGAGCTTGCACAGTTTCTATCCTGCCGCGGATACAGTCCTGTCGTACTGCATCTGGACGATTTTCATCACCCTAAAGGCATACGCTATCAGGACCTGTCGCCCGCGGGATATATCAATTACTCCTTCGACCTTGACAAACTCCGCGATGTCCTAACAGCGGCAAAGAAAAGGCAAGCCGGCCGGGAGTTCACCCTTCTGGACCTTGACACAGATACCTATTCAAAGACACTCAGCCTCACCGTTTCAGACAATACCATAATTATTGTGGAGGGCGTCCTGCTCTACCGCCCGCCGGTAAACAGCTTTTTTGACTACAGAATTTTCCTAGACATAGATAAAGACACCCTACTTCACAGGGCCAAACTCCGCGACGTTCCAAAATACGGCGAAGAGTTTTTAAAAAAATACATCTCACGTTATATCCCCGCCCACGAAATATACATGAGAGAATATCACCCCACGGAAACCTGCGACCTTATAATCGACAACAATGACTTTAAAAAACCCCGCATAATACAGCACTTAAGTTCTTCAAATGCTGATTAATCCTTCCCCCTTCACAGGAGTAAAACGTATGCGGTCATGCGGTTTTTGCATGTGTAAATTTTTCTTAACAATAACCCACGCATACTCCGGCAGATTGCTGTAAACCAAGTCAGTTTTTTAGCCGTTCATGCGTCAAATATATCAAAATATCGCTGATGTCCAGTATATCACCACAAAAAGATACGATTGACAAACATGATAATATTCTGTAGAATAATTACATACTGTAAGTATCTTACTAATTAAATACATATACTATCATTGGAGGTTAGCTATGGCAGTACCTGCATTTGACCCGAAAGAGCTGGAGGTTACCGGCCAGACTCACACAATACACGGTCCGGCACCGCTCTATAATTACCCTGTAACTATGGGCGAAGCCTTTATCGCAGCCGTAAGGGACCGTAATCCCATCTGGGAGATTTCCGGCATTGAGAGCCAGATATTTACCCCCCGCCTTATTCCAGATAACGTCGCACGTGCTTTAGTCTTTGAGAGCAAACCCTTTGACGCACTGAAGGACGGCGGCGGCAAGGACATGTTCGGCATCGACTGGGAGTATATTCCCGTTGCAGGCGGCTCTATGGTCCGTCCCGGCAAGCCCTTCATGGAGGACATGAATGAGTGGGAAGAGAAAATTGTATGGCCGGATGTTGACTCCTGGGACTGGGAAGGCAGCGCCGAGGAGAATAAGGAATACGTAAGCACCGGCAAAAACATACAGGTGTGGTTCCAGACAGGCTGGTTTGAGAGAATTATCTCTTTCATGGAGTTTGAAGGCGCTATTATGGCGCTCTTTGACGAGGACCAGCAGGACGCAATCCACGCTTTCTTCGATAAACTGTCAGACCTCTATATCAATATCATTGACCACTTTGTAAAATATTTCCCCCAGGTTACATCTTTCTACATGCATGACGACTGGGGCTCCCAGAAAGAGACATTCTTCTCACCCACTCTGGTTGAGGAGATGATTGTCCCCCACATGAAAAAGGTTACCGACCATATCCATAAGATTGGCAGATGTGCAGAGCTTCACTCCTGCGGCCAGATTATGAAGCAGGTTCCCAATATGATAAAGGCAGGCTGGGATACCTGGAGCGGTCAGGTTATGAACGACACTCAGGCAATTTACGAGCAGTACGGCGACAAAATTGTCATCGGTGTTATTCCCGAGCAGTTTGACCCCGAGACTACCTCCGAGGAGGAGCAGAGACGCCTCGCCCGTGAGTTTGTTGAGAAGTTCTGTGACCCCAAAAAGCCAAGCGTTGTAAATCTATACGGCACCGCCTGCTTTACCGACGCATACAGAGAAGAGCTTTACAAGCAGTCTCGTATACGTTACTCCAAATAAGATAGACACATTAATTTGAGAAAATAAATTGTAAAGGAGAAGAATTATGTTTGAGTTCAAACCTGTTACTCCCCGCGTTCAGGCTATACGCGAGAAGTACCGCAACACAAGGCCAAAAGTTGATATCAACCGCTATCGTCTCGTGACCGAGTTCTACATGAACAACCCGCAGCTGACCGGTATCCTTAAACGTGCCAAGAACCTGCGCAACCTCTTTGAGAACATGCCTGTTCTCATCAACGAGAACGAGGTCATTGTCGGCTGGCAGGGCGCCACGTACCGTTGCTGCGCTCTCTACCCCGAGACCTCTTTCAACTGGTTTATGAAGGAGCTCCGCGCCGGCACAATCCCGAAGCGTGAGCAGGACCCCTATGACATCGACCCCGAGGACGAGAAGTACCTCCTTGAGACCGGTGACTTCTGGGACAAGAACAGCATGAGCGCCATTGTTGACGAGTACATGCCCCGTTATCACCGTGACAACATGATTGGCAACGGCGTTCTCTTCTTCGGAGCCAAGGACAACTGCCAGTCACCTGTCGGTCACTTTGTCGCCAACTTCTGGAACGCAACCCAGAAGGGCTTTGGTGCCATAAGAGACGAGGCCCGCGCAAAAATGGCCCAGTACGAAGAGGAAGGCCTTATCGGAGACACCATCTACAAGTACAACTTCTACCGCGCTATCGACATTGTCAGCGAAGGTATTATCCACTGGTCCAAGAGATATGCCCGTGAGTGTGAGCGTCTTGCCGCTATAGAAGAGAATCCCGAGCGTAAAAAGGAACTTCTTGAAATGGCAGATTGCCTTGACTGGATTATGGAGCACCCCTGCCGCAATTTCCACGACGCTGTTCAGTGTATCTACCTGTATCAGCTCTCCATGTGCATGGACGGCCAGCAGCACGGCATCAGCTATGGTCGTGTTGACCAGTATCTCGGCCATTATTATGAGCAGGACATCGCAAACGGAACCATCACCCCTGAGTATGCTCAGGAGATTATGGACCTCTTCTACCTCAAGGTGGCAGAGTGCAACAAAATCTGGTCTGAAGGCGCAACAAAGTCCGGCCCGGGCTACACCTCCGGCCAGCTTATGACCCTCGGCGGAGTTGACCGCGACGGCAACGACGCCACAAACCCTGTGACATACATGATGCTTCAGTCCGCCGGACGTCTCGTTCTTCACGACCCACCGCAGGCTCTCCGTATCCACGACAATACTCCTGACGAGCTCTGGGAGGCCGCTATTGAGACAACAAAGAAGGCGGGCGGCGTTCCCACCTTCGAGTATGACGGTGTTATTATTCCCGCACTTATGAAGCGCGGTATTCCACTTGAGGACGCGAGAAACTACTGCCTCCACGGCTGTGTTGAGCCCGGCGTAGGCGGTTATGAGTGGGCACAGCCCGGCGGAACCGGCACAGAATCCTACCTCAACATTGCAAACGCAATGCTTCTCGCTATAAACAACGGCATTAACCCCATGAAGTTCCCCGGCGCACCAGAGCCGAAGCAGACCGGCCCAGCAACAGGCTACCTCTACGAGATGAACAGCATGGACGAGGTTCTCGCAGCTGTTAAAACTCAGTTTGATTTCTTCTGCAAGTGGCAGTGCGCAAACATAAACGCCTGGGAGTCCATGAGTTCCTTCCACAACCCCCTGCCCATGGTTTCCGCAACTATGGAGGGCTGCATGGAGTCCGGCAAGGACGTACAGTGCGGCGGCGCAAAGTACAACTCCACCGGTAACTCCTGCATTGGTCTCGGCAATGTTGCAGACAGCCTGAACATCATCGACTATGTCTGCTTTAAGAAGAAGCTGGCCACAACAAGAGAGCTCTACGATGCAATAATGGCCAACTGGGAGGGCTATGAGGAGCTGCGCCAGATTATTAACGGCGAGGTTCCCCGTTACGGCAACGGCAATCCTGAGGCTGATAAGTATGTTGACTTCACAGCTTCCACATATGCAAAGGCTATTAACAAGGCAACCGGTCCACGCGGCGGATTCTCCGCAGGCTGCTACCCTGTCACCGCCAACGTCATATTCGGCTGGTTCACATGGGCCACACCCGACGGACGTAAGTGCGGCGACCCGCTTACCGACGGTATCTCCAACGTACAGGGTATGGATAAGAACGGCCCTGTGTCCTTCCTCAATTCTGTTCTCAATTTTGACCAGACTGAGTATGGCAATGGTACGCTCTGCAACATGAAGTTCCACCCCACCGCGCTGAAGGGCGCCGACGGTAATATGAAGCTCCGCACCATCATGGAGACTTACTTCCAGGAGGGCGGTATGGAGCTCCAGCTTAACATCGTCTCCAGCGACACACTGAGAGATGCCCAGAAGCACCCGGAGAACTACAAAGACCTTGTTGTCCGCGTAGCAGGCTTCTCCGCTTACTTCGTAGAAGTCTTTAAGGGCTGCCAGGACGACCTCATCAGCAGAACTGAGATGTCTATGTAAAATTATAATTTCTGAAAGAGAAACTAAATATGGAAGAAAAAGTACTAACCGGAAGAATTTACGATATTCAGGGCTTTTCCGTTCAGGACGGCCCCGGCATACGGACGACAGCCTTTTTAAAAGGCTGTCCCCTCCGCTGTCCATGGTGCCACAGCCCCGAATCACAGGCCTTTTATCCCCAGCTTAGCTGGATAAATATGCGCTGTCTGGGAACTGAGGCCTGTGACAGCCGCTGCATTAAGGCATGTCCCAAAGGCGCTATTGAGCTCGGTGATACACGTCTTGATGCAAAAACCATGACAGACCTTCAGATGGTCCATGTAAATCGCGATATCTGCGACAACTGCGGCAAATGCGCCGAAGTATGTCACCCACACGCACTGTACATATGCGGTGAGGATTACACAGTAGACCAGCTCGTTGAGAGACTTCTGCAGGACAGAAAGTTCTTTAAAATGGGCGGCGGTGTAACTATCTCCGGCGGTGAATGTCTATGTCAGGTTGAATTCGTTGTAGAGGTAATAAAGCGCCTTAAGGAAGAGGGCATAAATATTGCCATAGATACAACGGGATTTGCCCCATGGGAAACAGTTCAAAAGGTTCTTCCGTATACTGACCTGTTCCTGTACGACTTAAAGCACATGGACAGCGAAAAACACAAGCAGATGGTCGGCGTTCCAAATGAGCTCATTCTGGAAAACGCCAAAAAGCTGGCTGAGGTGGGTGCCAAAATGCAGATTCGTATCCCCGTCATACCCATGTTCAACAATGACGAGGAAAATATCCGCAAGACGGCCGAGTTCTGTAAGGGGTTAGGCGATGCTGTGACAGTTATCCAGCTTCTCCCCTATCACAATTTGGGCGTCACAAAGTATCTGCGCATAAGCGATAAGCCTGTGGCGGAGGCCACTCCCCCCAGCGACAAGCAGATGCAGCGCTTAAAATCCATCATGGAAGAGTACGGCCTGCCTGTCACAATCCACTGATAACCGTATCCGGCTCACGATATCGTGAGCCGGATTTTTATTTTTCCGGATTGTAATGAGCCCAAAAATCCCGTATAATGAAAAAAACAGCTCTCGTCTGAAGTGAGGTGCACCCAAATGAGCCCCAAGTATGAACGCAGACATAAGGAAGACCTCCCCGTTCTTGCCATCTGTTATGATTTTGACAGGACGCTCACCCCCGATGACATGCAGGCACAGGGATATATTCAGTCTGTCGGATATGATGTTGGCAAATTCTGGGACGAGTCAAATGAGCTTGCCCAGAAAAACGATATGGATACCAACCTTGCCTATATGTACAAAATGCTTGAAGAGGCAGAGGGCAACTTTGTGTTCAATAAGAAGGCACTGGCAGAGTACGGTTCCCGGGTCAGCTTATTTCCCGGCGTCCGCGACTGGTTCGAGCGGATACGGCAGTACGGTACAAAACATGGCGTCACCGTCGAGCACTATATCATTTCATCGGGCCTTAAAGAGATGATTGAGGGTACTGAAATGGCAAAAAACGGCGCATTTGAGAAGATATATGCCAGCTCATTCTATTTTAACTCACGCGGCGTAGCCGTTTGGCCGGCTCAGGCCATAAACTACACAAATAAAACACAGTTTCTGTTCCGCATAGAAAAGGGCGTGCTTGACATAAACGACCCGGGCGTAAACGATTACTTTCCTCCCGAGGAAATAAGGGTGCCTTTCAGAAATATGGTATACATCGGTGACAGCGACACGGATATTCCATGTATGAAGCTTGTAAACTCGTATGGGGGACACTCCATCGGAGTATATGACCCAAATACCGCAGATAAGGCCAAGGTTTATAAGATGATGCACAATAACCGCATACGCTATTTTGCCCCGGCTGACTACTCTGAAAACTCAGACCTTGACAGGCTGATTAAGTCAATTATTGAAAAAACCGCAGCTTATGAGGCACTTGAGGACATACATCTTGCCAATATATCCGAGACAGCCAGAAGCAGCAGGTAAAATCTTAATGAACTTGCAAATTCCAACAATTAACTC
>CAJFTV010000174.1 GCA_904420055.1 Candidatus Alloscillospira gallinarum
AACTCCCGCGGCGAGTTCTCGTGGAGGCGCACGCCCATCCAGGGATTGGGTATTCTCGTGTGAGCATGGGCGTCCAGCACCATGTAGCTTAAATCATTTGTAATGTCGTTGCCGTTCTCGTCCACACCGCCCACGTCCAGAGCCGTGCCGCCCATAATCGTGCCGCTGGAGAAGGTTATTGCGGCGGTGTCGCGGATTTTGCGGAGCTCGTGCATCTTGACAAATGAGTGCTCAATAAGCTCCTGCATAAACTCACGCGTGAGATTGCCGGTCTCAATGTCCTTTTTATAGTAGGGATAGAAAATCTTGTCAAACCGTCCGTATGTCACAGAGTGTCCGTTTGACTCCGCGATTATCATATTTGTGGCGATGTGCCAAAGCTGAATGGCCTCCCAGAAATCCCTCGCCGGGCCTTCCGCCACCTGAAGGCAGTTTGCTGAAACCCGCTCAAGCTCAGCTCGTCTAACGGGGTCGGCCTCGTCCTTTGCCATCTCAGCCGCCAGCATGCCGTAACGGCGGATATATGTGGAGGCGCCGTCAATCATTATGAGCTCAGCCTTGTAAAACTCCGCTTTCTTGCAGTCCTCTGGTTTCGTTGTGTCCAGCTGCTCCATGAGCTTCTCAATACGGCTCTTCATTCCTCCGAAGCCCTCTTTTAAGAGGCGCTCGTAATTTGCCGTCACATGGCCAACTCCGGCGTACATGAAAAGGCTCTCCAGCGCAATGCCCTTTCCAAGATGGCTGCCCTTGAGCTCATCGTCCGTATAGGAGGCAATAGCCATCTCCGACACGGTTTTTCCCTTCCAGTAGTCCTGTATGGAGTAAACGTCGTCAATTACGTCCTGAGATACCACATACCTGTCGTTTTTGCGCTGGTCCATGGGACGCTCACGGAATTCCTCCACCAGCCAGTCAATTGAAAACTCCGGATAGATAGGCGCGGAGTTCGGCGGCGCCACAAGCTCTCCCACAATCAGCTCATCTTCCCAGATGTGAATGGGCACACGGCGGAACACCTCCCGCATGGTGAGCGCCCACTTAATGTTCTGGGGATACATGGCAAATTTTCTGTCACACTCCGTCACAATAAGGGCGCGCTGAGAATCGGCAGTGCTGTCCAGGTTTTTAAGCCAGTCTAGCATTTTATTTATTCTGGGAAACGGTGAAGGGTTTTCCGTAAGTCCGGAAATTCCAACTCCCCAAACCCGGTCATAGGGCTCAATCGCCAAAGGCGCGTCCGGCCCCTTGTTTACGTATCTCTCGTCAATCATTTAAGGTTCTCCTTTCTTCATATGAGCTCGTTATAAAGGGTACATATCCCCTCAATTTCCACTTCTACTCTGTCGCCTTTTTTAAGCCATACGCGGGTTCCCTTTGGCTTTCCCAAAATTACCCCGGCAGGTGTTCCGGTATATATGAGGTCTCCCGGCTGAAGCTTAAAATATTTTGAGGCGTTTGACACTATCTGCCTGCAATTAAATATCATGTCAGACGTGTCGCCGTCCTGAACAGTCTCCCCGTTTAAACGGCAGATAATCCTGTTTTTCACCGTGGGGTCAAAAGCGTCCTTTGTTACAATATACGGCCCCGTGGGGGCAAAGTTCGGCATGGACTTTCCTGATAGCCACTGATTGGATAAAAACTGGCAGTCACGGGCAGAGAGGTCGTTGCCCACAGTGTAGCCGAAAATATAGTCCTCCGCGTCTTCCTCGGAGACATGCCATGCCGTTTTTCCCACTACAATTACAAGCTCCGCCTCGTAGTCGTAGCACCGCTGCCACTCCGGCAGCTCCACTTTTGTATTTGTGGGACAGAGGCAGTCGTTAAACTTTGAAAAATACACCGGATATTTCGGCGCTGTTCCGCCGGTCTCCTCGGCATGGCTGTTGTAGTTGAGCCCCACGCACAGGAGCTTTCCGGCTTCTGTCACATTGCCGTACTCCGCTTTCTCCGGGGAAATCCCGTCCGGGTTTAGCTCCGTCAGGGCCTTTTCAATCTCCTTCAAGGCGCCGGTTCTGATTATATCCGTAACTGTGAGGTCAAATCCCAGGGATTTTACCGGGACTATCCCCATTTCGGTTACCACGCCTGCTGAATATTCTCCATCATACAAAAACGTGCAAAGTTTCATTTAGTCATCTCTCCCCTCTGGGCGTCCTCCGGCGGTGACTCCCCAGGCGGGGCGCAGCGTCAAAAGTTCGTCTATCTGTGAATTTTTCAGGGGTCTCTCTATCCCCATCATTTTTGTATACATCGCCACTGTGGCGTTATACTCTATACTCTCAAGCCTGTAAAACGCGTGAATAACGTCCCCGGCCCAGGCCACCGCGCCGTGGTGCTCCAAAAGAAGGCCGTTATAATCATGGCAGTACGGGACAACGCTCTCGGCCAGGCTCTCCGACCCCGGCAGGGCGTAAGGTGCCACGGGAATTACCCCCAGGAGCACCACAGCCTCCTGCAAAAGTGCCTTATTTAATGGAATACCCGCCGCGGCAAACGCCGTGGACACAGGCGGGTGGGCGTGGCACACGCCCCCGGCCCCGGGAAGCTCCCGGTATATCTTAAGGTGCATCTTTATCTCTGAAGAGGGCTTCATATTCCCCTCAAGCACATTGCCGTCAAGGTCCAGCTTTACAAGCATATCCTCGGTCATAAATCCCTTGGACACACCGGAGGGCGTGGCCCAAATATACCCCTCTGCCGTGCGGCCGCTGATATTTCCGTCATTTGCCGAGGCAAATCCCCGGGCATACATGCGTCGGCCGGTCTCAATTATATCTCGTTTTACAGTGCTGTCGTCCGGAAAAATAAGCTGGGACATTTTCAAAGCTCCATTCTTGCCAAAGCCTTAAAAGGCAAAACTATTTTCTGTCTCCAAAAAGCGCCGCAAGGCTCTCCGTATAAGGGGCCCTGCATATGCCCTTTTCCGTGACAATGGCGGTTATGAGGTCCGCGTCCGTCACGTCAAACGCCGGGTTATAACACTTGACCTCCGGCAGGGCCACAGGCTTTTCAAAAAACTTCGTCTTTATCTCGTCGGGATTTCGCTCCTCAATTTTTATGTCGGCTCCCGTCTTGCAGTCAAAATCGATAGTCGAGGAGGGGCAGAAAACATAAAACGGTATGCCATAGTGCTTTGCCAGGATAGCCACGCCGCTTGTGCCGATTTTATTTGCGGTGTCTCCATTTGCCGCCACCCTGTCACAGCCCACAAAGCACGCGTTTATCTTACCCTCTTTCATAACTATGCTGGCCATATTGTCACATATGAGCGTACAGTCAACTCCCGCCTTCTGAAGCTCATAAGAGGTTAGCCTTGCCCCCTGTAAAAGAGGCCGGGTCTCATCCACCCATGCGTGAAACTCCATTCCCCGCTCTTTTCCAAGAAAAATTGTGCCAAGGCCCGTGCCGTAGCGTGAGGTGGCAAGGGGGCCGGCGTTGCAGTGGGTAAGAATTCCAAAGCCGTCCTTTACAAGCTCAAGCCCATATTCAGATATGGCCCGGCACATGTCCATGTCCTCTCTGTGTATTTTCAGAGCCTCATCTTTGAGTGCCGCAATAATTTCAGGAATTTTCTTCTCCCGGTTTTCCCGGACCGCAGCGTCCATGCGCCACAGCATGGTATGTAAATTCACCGCTGTAGGGCGTGAAGAGTCAAGATAATCCCGGTTCTTTGAAAACTCGGCATAAAACTCCTCAAAGCTCTCCGCCTTTGTCCTGGCCGACAGCACGTAAATCGCATACGCGGCAAAAATGCCGATTGCCGGGGCGCCCCTGACCCGGAGACTGTAAATGGCTTCCCACAGGTCCTCCGCCTTGTCCAGTGTGAGATAAACCGTCTCATTCGGCAGAAGGCTCTGGTCAATTATCACAACCGCACTGCCGTTCTCCGACAGTTTTACGTTATCTATATGTGTTACGCTTTCAATGCTCATAATAGCCTCCGACAGGTATAATTTTTCATAATTATTATACCAACAACTTATAAGAATGTCCATATATTGAAAGTACAATTATACCGTGATATTATAAAAACATATTTGTCTGCGGGACACAAAAGCTTTTTTTGTATGTCAAATGAGAATTTTCCCGCCGCTGAAGTGGTGATTTTATGGATTTTATATGTAATATCTGTCCGAGAGAGTGTTCTGCTCTCAGGGAGAGCTCCTCAGGCGCCGGAGTGTGTCAGAGCGGCAGCCTTCCAAAGCTTGCCCGGGCGGGACTTCATTTCTGGGAAGAGCCGGTGATAAGCGGCAAAAACGGCAGCGGCACGGTGTTTTTCTCCGGCTGTCCCTTAAAATGTGTTTTTTGCCAGAACAGCGAAATATCCCTAAAAAATTTCGGTAAAACCGTAACCGTCGGCCGGCTCCGCGAGATATATCTGGAGCTCATAGACAAGGGCGCGCACAACATAAATCTTGTAAATCCGACACACTGGGCCGAGGCAATACTGCAATCTTTAAATGAGCCGCTGGCAGTGCCCGTGGTGTACAACTCCGGCGGTTATGAAAAAGCCGGCACGCTCAGACGGTTTGAGGGCAGGATAAGCGTCTACCTTCCCGATATGAAGTATACAGACCCACAGCTTGCCGGAAAATACTCAGGCGCGCCGGATTATCCCAGGACAGCCAAAAGCGCCATAATGGAAATGTACCGTCAGGTTGGTGACTACCGTATAAATGATGACGGATTAATCGAAAAGGGCGTAATAATCCGCCACCTCATTCTCCCCGGAGCTCTCCGCAACACAAAAGAGGTAATTGACTGGGTAGCTGACACATTCTCGCCGGGACAGGTGCTGTTCAGCCTGATGAGTCAGTACACCCCGGCGGGAGACCTTAAAAACTTTCCGGAGCTTAAAAGGCGCATAACCCGGGACGAGTATGACGAAGCCATGGAATACCTTGAAAGCTCCGGCATTGAGGACGGCTTTTTTCAGGAACTCTCCTCAGCCAGAGAGGAGTACATACCGCCATTCGACCTTGAAGGCGTATAAAAAAACAGTGTTTGGAGTACATTCCAAACACTGTTTTTCATTCCTTAACCCTTTTTCACGCCGTAGAGATACATTCCCGACCCCGTTTTTATTGTTGTTGAAGCGTTGAGAGAGGCCATATTAAACGTGTTAAGCTCTCCCCATTTTACCGCTGTTGAGGCCAGAGTGTTCTCCCCTTTGTCCGCACCGCTGAACGAGGTATAGGAGTATACAATTGCCTTTCCCTCCTCATACGGATAAAAGCGTATAATGCGCTTATTCGGGTACGTATTGCTCAGCTCAATTTTCACGGCATACCCCCTGGCGTCGGAGCCGTCAACAGGCTGATATGCCGACGCTGTGCTGTTGTTAAAACGCAGTAAATAGGAGTCTCCCCCGTCAGAAAACTCCTCTGTTATCTCCATATCTACAACAAGCGTAAGCCCTATATAGTCCGACAGGTCAATTGAGTTAAAGCTGAGCGCCAGCGACACGCTGTCATAGGTTGACACTTTTTTTGCTATGAGGTGGTAAACATCCGGCGTGTCTGCGATGCTCTTCAGCGCGCTGTCAATTTTCAGGTTGTCGCTGTTAAAGTCAAGACGGGAAAAATAGTCCGTGCCCTCCCACTGTGAAAGGCCGTAATTTGCAGTGTGATTTGTAGCCATGGTTATCCTCCGTAATAAATATTTATTTACGTATATAGCGCAAAACAGGGAGAGGTTGCACTTTTTCGTGCAACCTCTCCCGTTTCTCACTTTGTAACCGTCACCGCCGACAGTTCAAAAGCCGTCTTCTCCGTGGCCACTCCGTCCTCATTTTTTATGTAGTTGCGGCTCTGTATCCGCCCGGTGATGGTTATGTTATCCCCGACGTTCATCTCGGACGTCTCCGCCGCCGTCTGGCCCCAGGCAATGCAGGGCAGGTAATCCGACCGCCCGTACTTCCTGTTTACCGCCACCATCATATCACATATTTGCCGGCCCATTGGCGTCTTTCGCAGGTTGGGCTGTTTACATAATATCCCCTTTATGGTCACAGAGTTCGCATAATCCCCCTGGGTTATTGCGATGCTCTTTGCAAATACCGTTATAACAAGCCTGCTCCCCTTGCCGCTCTTGTTATTATAGGAGCGGAGCTCCCCGGAAATTTCAACAAAGTCACCGTCTGTTATCTCAACCGTGTCCATAAGCGCCTTGCCGGCGATTATATTTATTTTGTCTGATGTTCCGGACAGCCGCATTATTTCAAGAGGAAATGTGAAAAACTCCTCTGTCTTTCCACGGTGGGAAAAAACAGGAGCCCCCGCCAGTGTTCCCCGTAAAAACACCTCATTATTAAATTCGTCCATTGTGCTCATCCCTCCATATTCTTCCTGCTGTAAAATATATGAGGGTAATTTTCAGGTTATACTAAAATACGTCCACATTTTTCCGCCGTCTAAATAAAATCCGCACCCAAAAGTATCGCCGCACCCGTCACCGCCGCGGCCTTCTCCGGGGCAAGGCCATGGCGCCGCACGGGCAGCTCCTGCGGCTCGACCGTATCCCCATTCAAAGTGTCAAATCCCCGCTGTACCGCCACTATGCACTCATCGCCGTCAATTGAAGACAGAGTAACAGTATCTTTTGACGACATTCCATAGGTGATTACCATATCGGCCTTAACCCCCCATTTTTCCATATCTCCCGGCACAAGCAGAGCCCTGCACCTGCCACGGCTCACGCCTGTGTACCCCGGCGCTATAATCCCAAGGTCCCACACCCGGCCGCCGGAGTTTACAGATATATCTCCATCAAAACATCTAACCGCGTTTTTAAGTTCTTCCCCTTCTTCAAACACCATTACACTTTTCAGGCGTGCCGCCCCCTAATCCTGCTTTTAAACTATTTTCCCCGGCTTTTCGCAAAATATGCCGCGGTTTTAAAAGCGCGTCCGTCCTTCTAAAACTCTGCTGCACCATTTCAGTCAGATAACCGCGCCGCTTAAAAATTTTTGCTGTTGACAAAGGGCCGTATATCTGCTACAATAATTCCGCTAAAACAAAGCAGAACGGTTTCCGTCCTCACCCGGCCATACGAATGCGCCGCGGTCAACATTCAGTAAGACACGGTTTTTGCCGTTTTTTATTCGTATGCGGATGCTGTTTTGCGTCCGTAATTTTTTTGGGTAATTTTAAATGGAGGTGCTTTCACATAGCTAACACAGCACACGAAATCAACGAAGAAATCCGGGACAAAGAGATACGCCTTATCGGGGAAGACGGCTCACAGCTTGGCCTTATGTCCGCTGCCGAAGCCCTCAATATCGCCATAGAGCAGGAGCTCGACCTTGTAAAAATTGCTCCGAACTCCAACCCTCCCGTTTGCAAAATCATGGATTACGGCAAATACCGCTTTGAACAGGCAAAGAGGGAGAAGGACGCCCGCAAAAATCAGCGTGTTGTTGACGTCAAGGAAATTCGCATGTCGCCGAGCATCGGCATCGGTGATTTCAATGTCAAGCTGAAGAGCGCTCAGAAATTTCTGAAAGACGGCGACCGTGTAAAGGTCACAGTCCGTTTCCGCGGCAGAGAGATGGCTCACACCAATATCGGCGAAGAGCTTCTTACAAAGTTTGCTGCCGAATGCGCCGAAATTGCCGCTGTTGACAAAAACCCAAAACTTGACGGACGACATATGACTATGTTTTTATCACCGAAAACAAAGTAATTTTCACCGAGAAATACACGGAAGGAGACAACCAGCTATGCCTAAAATCAAAACTCACAGCGGTGCAAAAAAGAGATTTAATCTCACAAAGACCGGCAAGGTAAAACGTGCACACGCCTACAAGAGCCATATCCTCAACAAGAAGACAACAAAGCGCAAAAGAAACCTCCGCAAGGGTACTTACGCTGACGCTACCAATGTGTCCGCTATTAAGCGCATGATTCTGTACAAATAAGGGAGGTTTAGAGAAATGGCAAGAATTAAAGGCGCAATGATGACGCGCAAGAGAAGAAATAAAATCTTAAAGCAGGCCAAAGGCTACTGGGGAAGCAAGTCCACCCATTACAAGATGGCAAATCAGGCCGTTATGAAGTCCCTCAGATACGCATATGTGGGACGCAAGAGAAAGAAGAGAGATTACCGTCAGCTCTGGATTACCAGAATAAGCGCTGGCTGCAAGGCAAACGGCTTAAACTACTCACGTTTCATGCACGGCCTCAAGCTCTCCGGTATCACAATGAACCGCAAGATGCTCTCTGAGCTGGCTATCCATGAGCCCGCCGCATTCACCGCTCTTTGTGAGACTGCAAAAGCTGCTGTAAACGCATAAGGCAAGTTTGACTTTACAATACACCGCAGAAATTCTGCGGTGTATTTTTTGGGCTTTATAAGCCATATTGTCTGTCCAAGGGTAAATCTCTCTGTCATTTTTGCCGGCCATTTTACAGCATATCGGCCCCATTGCCAGGAAACTGTTACGGCTATGTGATACGCTCAGACTGCTCATTTTTATATTGTATTTTCACGCAGCCTGTATATTTTAAATCCTTGTCCGGCACAGGCCGCCCTCGCTCTCCCACTTGACCGCCTTTGAGTAAAATGTGCCTACCGGCATATTGCAGGCTCCAGCCGCCTGTCTGAGGGTCATCTTCTTTCCCCGCCAGTCCCTGCACACATCGCAGAAGTTTTCCGGCAGCGGTATGGGCGGCCTTCCAAAGCGCACCCCTCTGAGCTTTGCCGCCGCTATTCCCTCGGCCTGCCGCTTTCTTATGTTTTCCCGCTCGCTCTGGGCCACAAAAGAGAGTATCTGGAGCACAAGGTCCGCAATGAACGTCCCCATTAAGTCCTTGCCGTTTCTCGTGTCAAGGAGAGGCATGTCAATGACGCATATGTCCACCCCCTTTTCCTTTGTGAGAATACGCCACTGCTCCTGCACCTCCTTGTAATTTCTCCCCAGCCTGTCAATGCTGAGAATGTAAAGAAGGTCGCCGGGCTTCAGCCGCTTCATCATGCGCTTATAGCGCGGCCTTTCAAAATCCTTGCCAGACTGTTTATCAATATACAGGTTCCGCTTTGCAATGCCCTTGTCTGCCATTGCAATTCGCTGCCTGTCCTCATTCTGGTCGGTGCTTGACACCCGTATGTAGCCGTAAAACATTTATACCATCTCCCTTCAAGTTCTCTGATTTTACCGCTGTAAATACGACTGCCTCTGATTTTACAGTTTTTTTGTTACCAATATCCAGCTTTACACCCACAAATTACAAGTATGTTCCATGTATGAAAACGGGCGGCGCTCCCAATTGGAACACCGCCTTTATTACAGCATATATTGTAAAAGACACATACATACAGGAACGCTCCTACTTACACATGCACATTTCTGCCAGTTTAATCAGCTTTTCCGTATTATTGTCCTCCGGAAACCTGCACACATGACGGTAAAGCTCATTCAGCACGTCACCCATCTCCCTGCCCGGACTAAGCCCCAGCGCCATGAGCTCGCGCCCGCTTATGGCAAGCTCTCTCACGCTGTGGGGCAAATCAGACCTTACAAACTCTTTAAAAAGCCTGTACCTACTGCCGCCGAGGATAGTATCTCCGGCGGCACAGGCCGCCATCGTCTTTTTCATTCCGTACTCGCCGCAGCTTAACCTTATCTCCTCAGCACTGCCGCATGGCACACAGTCAAACGCCCCGGACAATTCTTTTACCTCCCTACCGCACCCCAGTCTCTCTAAAAACTCACCGGGAGAAATATTAAGTGCCCTGCCGGCGGCGGCAGACAGGGAAATTAACCGCAAATCTCCCGACTTTGGAAGCTTCCTCAGCCTTTCCGCCATTTTATGGAGGGTGGCCGTATCACCGTCAAAGTCTCCTAAAAGACCCATTTCAAACATGTCGGCCGCCACTTCCGGGCGGTCAGAGCAAATTGTTTTTAAAAGCTCTGTCCTAACCCGTCCGGCACTCAAATACTTGCAGTTGGACGCATTGTTTACAATTGCGCTCTTTGTGACCGCCTCAATCTCAAATCCCAGCTGTGCGGAAAACCGCAGCGCACGGAACATTCTAAGCGCGTCCTCCAAAAATCGCCTGTCAGGTTCTCCCACACAGCGGATTACTCTGTCCGCAATATCTGCCATTCCGCCAAACGGGTCGGTTATCCCGCCGTCTGCGTCCATGGCCATGGCATTCATGGTAAAGTCACGGCGCGCAAGGTCCTCTTTGAGCTCCGGTGTAAATCGGACGTCGTCCGGGTGGCGCATGTCCGTATAGCCCGTGTCACGCCTGAATGTAGTCACCTCGGCCTTTGTGCCGCGGTAAAACACCGTCACCGTGCCGTATTTTATCCCCGTAGCCGCGCTCTTTTTAAACAGTCCGGCAATCTTCTCCCAGCCGGCAGAGGTTGTGATGTCCCAGTCATGTATTCTCCTGCCCATCACCATGTCCCGGACACACCCGCCTACAAGACAGGCCTGCTCGCCCGATGACTGAATTTTTTTCAAAATCCGGCATATATTTCCCGGAATCATAAATTTTGTCAAAAAACTTCACCGCCGCCGTAAATTAAAATATCTATTTCATCATATAATCACTATTGTAAAATCTTTATGAAGATATTATAATAATAAATTAGTGTATTTACAACAACTACCACTATCCCATGGAGGATTTTATGGATACATCTGTTTTTAAAGATTTCGTCTCCCGTCACGCCCACGGCCATCTCGTAGGTATCGGCGGGGTATCTATGGCGCCTCTGGCTGAGGTGCTTAAAAGGAGTCTCGGCATAAATGTAAGCGGCTCCGATATACGCGAGAGTGAGACTGTTGAGAAGCTCCGCGCTCTGGGAATTACAATCACAATTGGCCACAACGCCAGGAATATAGAAGGCGCGGATTTCGTTGTGAGAACCGCAGCCGCAAGAGATGACAATCCCGAAATTGCCGCAGCGAGAGCTGCCGGAATACCCGTATATGAACGGGCAGAGGTCTGGGGCTTTTTGATGCGCGGCTACAAAAATTCCATCTGCGTATCCGGTACCCACGGTAAAACAACCACTACGTCCATGATTACACATATATTCATGAACGCCGGCCTTGACCCCACCGTAATGATTGGCGGTACACTGCCGCTGCTTAAGGCAGGTCACCGGGTGGGACACGGCGACACAATCATAATGGAATCATGCGAATATTATAATTCTTTTCTCTGCTTCTTCCCCACTGTGGCCATAATTCTGAATATCGAGGCCGACCATCTGGATTTCTTCAAGGACCTGGAGGACGTGAAAAAATCATTCAGGAAATTTGCCTCACTGGTTCCGGAACGCGGCCTTGTTATCTGTAACGCAGACGACCAAAACACAATGGACACCTTAAAGGACCTTGACAGAAACATTGTCACATTCGGCATTGACAACAACGCCGATTTAATGGCAAAAAATATAGAATGTAAACACGGCATGTCAAGCTTTGATATATACTATAAAGGCGAAAAATTCACTTCTGTCAGTATGCATGTACCGGGTCTGCACAACGTGAAAAACGCCCTCGCCGCAACCGCTGCGGCCATAAACGGCGGCATATCGCCGGAGTGTATATCCCAGGCGCTTGCCACTTTTACCGGCGCCGGCCGCCGCTTTGAGTACAAGGGCTCATTAAACGGCGCAAAGGTGTACGACGATTACGCCCATCACCCCGGTGAAATTCACGCTTTGATTGACGCCGCAAGAAGTCAGGACTGCAAGCGCATTATTCTCTGCTTCCAGCCCCACACTTATTCCCGCACTAAAGCCCTTTTCGACGATTTTGTCAGGGAACTCTCCCGGGCAGACGTGCTGTATCTCAGCGAGATTTACGCCGCAAGAGAACAGAACACAATAGGAATTTCCAGCCGGGACCTGGCGGAAAAAATCCCCGGCAGCACATACTGCTCAAGCTTCAGTGAGCTTGAGAACATTCTGCGTGACACAGCCCGCCCCGGTGACCTTATCTTAACCGTAGGCGCCGGCAACATATACCTCGTTGGCGAAGCACTTGCCAAAAAATGATTGGCTTATATATTCACAGCCTGTAAGCGGCCTTGGACACACATACAGAAAGGGGCGTTTTTATGAGCGAGTTTAACAATCCTGAGAACGAAAACCACCTTGACACAGGTGACGAAGCCACAGGGGCTGAGTGCGGTGCTGAACCCGGCGGAGGCTCTTACGGCTCTTTTCCTGCGGCAATACTCGGCGGCATTCTCGGACTTATTGTCGGAATTATAATAGCCTGCATTATCTGCGCCCTGTTCGGTAAAGTTGGGTATATTCCATATCTTATTTTGCCGCTGTGCATATGTTTCGGTACGGTAATTCTGCACGGCAAGAAGGAAGTCGGCTCTCTCGTGGCATTAATTATTCTGTCCGTGGCCGGTGCGGCGTTTCTGCCGGCTATTGATGCTGCATATGCGCAGGCCGTTGACAGCGGCATTTCACTCTTCTCCCTGCCTCTTCTGGCCTTTTCTCACATTGGCGAGGCAAATCTTTTAACCAACTTCACCTTTTCCTCCGCCTGTGTAATACCGGCGGTGCAGACGATTATCGGAATATGTATCTCCTGGCAGATATTCCGCTATTACCGTATTATTAAAGGTAAATAAAAGCTCCCCTGCCCTACACGCCGGGGAACTTTAAATGCAGAAGACCTGCGTGTTTTTAAACTTTAGGCCAAAATGCCTCCCCGCAAGCTTGCGGGGAGGCATTTTTTGTGTTTAATCTTTAAAAGTACCGCCGTCCCTACTTTTCCTGTCTTTTTTTGACACAAGCACCGCAAAGACAACTATAATTACCGCCACGGCCGCCGCAATGCCGACAGCCACCCAAACCACTGCCGGGGTTCCCTCTTCCTCCGGCTGAGGCGCCGCTGGCGTATCCGGTTCCGGTTCAGCAGGTGTTTCCGGCTCTGTCTCCGTGTCATCAAAAGCATCTTCAATTGCCTGGGCAAGCTTTTGAATATTTCCCTCCTCAAATACGTCGGGCAGACCCGCGTTTTCCAGTGTGTCGTCATACCCGACAAGGCGTGACGAAGCACTTATCTCCATGTACATCTCTGTGGCGGACTCCGGATTTACCTGTAGCTCCGACCATATCTCAAGCGCCGCCAGAGCAGACGTGGCATAACTCACATAGTACATTGGCGACTGGAAATTGTGATGTACGTCCATCCACATATATACTGCGCTGTCCTTTTGGAAGTAATACCCGTACTCCTCTGCAATACGCTTAAATGCGGCGTTCACATCGTCCAGAGTAATGCCGGGCGTTCTGTACACATACTGCTGAAATTCGTCATACATACAGCCCTCGTCAATAGCATACAGCATGTTGTAGATTGTATCTGCATTCATCGCCTCGGCATTTTCTTCGCCGTACATCTCTCCTGCGAACTGGGAAAACAGTACCTCAAGGCCCTGAGACTGAATTTCCGCAACATCTATATTGCTGCTGCCCCACAGGACGCTGTCTGTGCTGTAAAAATCGGCGTTGAAGTGTCCGAACTCGTGTACAAGAGTCATAATATCCCGGGTATTTCCATAGGCGTTATTCATAATAAACGCCGTCCCATACTCCGGCAGGCTTATGGTGTACGCCCCCTGATTTTTGTCGGCAGACTTGTCAAGGTCATACAGCCCGTGCTCTACCATGAATTCAAATGACGCTTTAAGCGCCGGGTCAATTTCCTCCATGTAAGGCCCAACAAGTTCAATAATCTCATCGCCGCTTAAGTTTTCAAAGTCTCCCATATAGCCCTTGTGCTCCTCCGCATACTCGCTGAGCGCAATCTCCAGGGGAACCATGTACTCCTTCACCTGACTGTAAACGGCCTGCATATCCTCATAGTCATAGTCGCGGCCGTAAATCTCCTCATACGCGTAGTCAGCATAGTTGTCATAACCGTTGAGCTGCGCAATCTCCGTGCGTACCGCTACAAGTTCCATATAAATCTCACCGACATTGGTGTACAGCTCATCATACAGCAGGTCATATATCTCGGCATATACCTCCTGGTCAAGCCCCATACCCTCGGAGAGCAGGCGTGTAATACTCCACACCTCTCCCTCATACATGACCTCCACATCGGCGGACACCGCGGCATCATACTCCTGATTGAGGCGTGTCTCCTCGTCACTTAGCTCCAGTTCACGCTCGCTCATTTCTTCAAACTCCCGAAGCTCCTCAATGGCTTCGGGCCCTGCAATTTCCAGAAGCACAGCCTCAAAAGGGGTGCCAAGCGCCAGCTTCAGCGCGGAAAACGCCTCATTTGAGGCGATATTAAGCTTTTCGGAACAGTCCGCAACCTCTGCGGCGGCATCTTCATCAGACGCGTCCATGTCGTAGTAAATCTGGCTCAGATTACTCTGGGTTACAATGTGTTCTATCTCGGCGACGATGGCGTCATACGCCTCTACAAACCGCCCCCTGCTCTCATCTGTGAGAGCTTCCTCACTGACAGCAGCTTTATAATCATCAATAGCCGCCCTTAGGTCGGTCAGCTCAAATCCAGTGTACTCAATATCCTCAAAATCAATATCCGTGTGCTCTTTTTCCCCGTACCACTGGTTTGCCGCACCTGCGGACATTGGCACACACATAATCATAACCGCCGACAGCGCGGCGGCTACGGTCCTTTTCAAAAATCCGTTTTTAAGCATTACTGCCTCCGTTATTTTTCCCGGCTGAACATGTGACACCGCACACCGTGAGGACATCTCCGTCAACCTTGAATTTTATCTCATAATCCCAAATCAAAAAGCCGTATTCACGGCTGCTGTCCTCCTGATATGCCGGGCGGGGGTCGTTTGCCAGAATATCAGTCACCGGAGCAATCAGCTCCTCCGGCAGGGCACTTCTAATACTTGACGGGATTTCCACCTGAAGCCGTTTCTCAGTCCTGCCCCTTGCAAATCCCGACACAGCCTCCGGGTGGCTGTCGGCGTGGGCCACATACGGCTTTATGTCGTATATGGGCGTGCCGTCTACCATATCGGCGCCCGATACATAGATTACAGGCCCCTCATCTCCCACGATTTCCACTCTCTCAAGCTTAAGACACGAGAGGCCGATATTGTTCGGACGAAACGGAGAGCGCGTGGCAAACACTCCCATGCGCACATTTCCACCGAGCCAGGGCGGACGCACAGTGGGGCGCCAGCCGCGTCCCGCCGCCTGAGAAAACTGCCACAAAACCCATATATGGCTAAACCCCTCCAGCCCCCGCACCGCTTCGGGACTGCGAAACTCCGGTTCAAACACTATTTTGGAAATGAGGCCCCTAACAAGTCCGCTCTGCCGGGGAATGCCGAACTTCTCCGGGAATGGCGTGTGTATATGTCCTATTACAGTTATCTCATGTTTTTCACTCATCACTTTGTACCGTCACTTATTGGCAAGCCGTAAAATCTGGCAAAATTGTTATAGAGCACGTCCTCCATCTCTTTCTGGCTAAGCCCGATAGTCTTCAGCATATCCAGCTCCTGCTTATAATCCCACATTGGATAGTCACAGCCGAAAAACAGATGGGAGTTGTCAAAGACGCGAAATCCCTCTCTAACCGGCTCAATCCCGCCAAAGCCGTATGTGCTGCTGGTATCGTAATAGACGTTTGGCAGGTCGGCAAGACACTTTCGCGCCACGTCCCACATCATCCAGCCGCCAAAGTGCGCAGCGATAATTTTAAGCTTTGGAAACTCCTTCGCCACATGCGCCACCTTTTCAGGACGTGAAAACGGATAGCGCGGGTCCCCGCTGTGGGTTATGAAAAACATTCCCTTGTCCTGGAGGTACTCAAAAGACGGGAAAAGCCGCACATCGTCAATGTCGAACTTCTGAAAATCAGGGTGGAATTTAATTCCCCGGAGCCCCGCATTATATATTCTCTCCAGCTCCCCCACGTTATTCTCATAATCCACGTGTATTGTCCCCGCACCGATAAATTCACTGTGCTTTGACACCACGTCAATTATGAAGTTGTTTATACTCTCAACCTGGTGAGGCACCGTTGCGGTTGAAAACACCATATAATCTGTAATACCCGCGCTCCGGCCGCTCTCTAACAGCGCCTCCGGCGAGCCCTTGTGGGCCATATACGGCCTGTCATAAAACTCCCTTATGGCATTGACAGCCTTTGCCTCAATTTTCGGCGGATATACGTGTGCATGTACGTCAATTATTCTCATAATTTAACCTGGTTTCTATTATAGAATTGCGAAACAGATATAAACTGTTTATCATATTAAAACAAAAACGGACACCTTTTTCAATAGACAAGCCCCCTGTTTATTAAAAAACACAGGGGGCTTTTTTCGGTAGATTAACTATAAGATTTTCTCAAGAGCGCGTTTTGCAAGGGCTTCGGCTTCTTCCGGCTCGATAAAAAACACAATCGCCGCCAGAATAATCCGCATATCCTGCTCCGGTGCCCGCTTTATCATTGCGGCCGACTCAGTAACGGAGAACATGTCTACTGTCGTCACCTCTACAGAGGCCTTTATATGTCCGACTACTCCGCCCTTTTCATTCACAGCCGCTGCAAACTCCTCAAGCCCTTCTTTCAGCTTATCCTTTATATTGTCGTAATTGCCTGAAATAAGAAGCCTTCCGGACACCACCTTCGCATCGTCCTGGAGGCGCACATTTGTGTATATAACGCCCGGCAGCGTTTCCTCCTCATGATGTCCAAGATGATGGTCGTGGTCATGTCCACAGCCGCAATCTTCATTATGGTGATGGTGGTGCTCATGCTCGTGTCCGCAACCGCATTCTTCATCGTGGTGATGGTGGTGCTCATGCCCGTGTCCGCAGCCGCATTCTTCATCGTGGTGATGGTAGTGCTCATACCCGTGTCCGCAGCCACATTCTTCATCGTGGTGATGGTGGTGCTCATGTTCGTGTCCGCAGCCGCATTCTTCATCGTGGTGATGATGGTGCTCATGTTCGTGTCCGCAGCCGCATTCTTCATCATGGTGATGATGGTGCTCATGTTCGTGTTCAGTCATAGCCCAAGGACCTCCTTCCAGACTTCGTCCTCTACCGGTTGTAACGCCGTAACTCTGAAAACCTTCACAGAGCTGTCATATTCCTTTATATCTGCCTCAACTTTATCTGCAACCTCAGGAGCGACAAGGTCTGTTTTGTTGACAATAACCGCGTCAGAGCCGATTATCTGCCCGGCAAACAGGTTCTCCATCGGTATGTGAAGTCTCTCCCAGCGTGATGCGTCAACCAGCACGGCTATGCGCGCTTCAAGCTTCATGGCGGCACGCATGTTGTCCTGTATGCGCTTAGGATAAGCAAGTCCTGTTGTCTCCACAACCAGCCACTCCGGGTCATATTCTTTTTTTATGGAATTTGCCGCAGAAACCAGCTCACCGGATACTGTACAGCATGCGCAGCCGGCAAACAGGTTTTCCACCTGAAAGCCGCCGCCCCTGAGGAATGAATCGTCAATACCCACTTCGCCGATTTCATTCTCCAAAATCATTACCTTATTAGGTTTGTCTGAGGTCGAACTCCTTACAATATATTTTGCAAGCTGCATGAGGGCGGTAGTCTTTCCAGAGCCGAGAAAACCGCCAAAAATCAGTACATTCATTCTTTGCACCTCTCTTATAATTAACTA
>CAJFTV010000175.1 GCA_904420055.1 Candidatus Alloscillospira gallinarum
ACCGTCACGCCGGGAGATACGTTTGCTGAGTCGCTTCATTTTCTGGAACGGGAGTCGCCAGTTTACATAACTTCAATAGCTGACAGCAGAATAATGTGGCTGAGATGTGACAGGATAAAAAACGGGAGCTGTTTTGACACACGGCTTGACAGCCTGCTCACAAACAGGTTTATTGCACTTTTAGCGGGCAGGACGCTCTCAATGAACGACAGAATACAGATACTGTCAAAGCTGTCCATAAGGGAAAAGCTGATTACATTTTTCTCGCAGTATATGGTGAAATTTGGCACAAATTCCTTTTCCGTGCCGTTTGACAGGACTGCCATGGCAGAATATCTCGGTGTTGACCGAAGCTCTCTTTCCCGTGAGCTGTCAAAAATGAGGAAAGAGGGCATAATAGATTTCAGAAAAGATAAATTTACAATAATTACAGGTATAAGTACATAAAAAGGGAAAAATCCGTTGCAAGCGCAACGGATTTTTCCGGGGCCATATACTATAATAATGCGTGGCTTAAATAAAACGTTATATGCGTGTGATTTATGGCGGCTATTTTACAGCAGAATGGAGAAAAGAAGTTATTATGAAGAGAGTATTGGCATTATTACTTGTTCTGTGTATGTCCTTTGCGTTTTTGGCTGGCTGCGGACAAAAAAACAGCGATGATGCGGGGAATACGCCGGACAGTGGAGAGAATATGGAAAACGGCAATACAGAGGCCAAAAAGGACGATGTCACAATAAGGATAGGCGGGCTTAAGGGTCCGACGTCCATAGGGCTTGTAAAGCTCATGGAGGACGATGAGGCCGGAACTGCCAAAAACGACTATGATTTTACCGTGGCCGGCTCTGCTGACGAGCTGACTCCGAAGCTTGTACAGGGAGAGCTGGACATTGCAGCGGTGCCGTCAAACCTGGCGTCCGTACTCTATAACAATACGGAAGGGGCTGTGCAGCTTCTTGCAATAAATACCCTGGGAGTTGTGTACATTGCGGCAAAGGGCGTTGAGATAACATCGGTGGAACAGCTCCGGGGACAGACGATATATGCTACCGGCAAGGGGTCAACGCCGGAATATGCCCTGAGATATGTGCTGCAGGAAAATGACATTGACCCGGACAGCGACGTGACAATCGAGTGGAAAAGCGAGCCCACAGAGGTTGTCGCCATACTGAGTGAGAGTGGGAGCGGGGTCGCAATGCTGCCGCAGCCGTATGTGACGGTGGCCCAGACACAGGTGGAGGGGCTTAATATTGCCTTGGACCTCACAGAGGAGTGGGACAAGGTGAGCGACGGCAGCATGCTTATAACCGGCACTCTTGTAGTGAGGAAGGAGTTTGCCCAGGAGCACCCCGAGGCGCTCAGGGAATTTTTGGAGGAGTATGAGGCCTCTACAGAGTATGCAAACTCCAATGTGGCGGACGCGGCCCAGCTTGTTGAGAAGTTTGACCTATTCAAGGCGGCGGTGGCCGAGAAGGCAATACCTTACTGTAATATAACCTTTATTGCCGGAGAAGACATGAAGGAGCCAATGGAAGGGTACTTGAATGTAGTTTACGGCCAGGCTGAGGCCGCCGTCGGCGGAAAGCTGCCGGGAGACGACTTTTACTATGTCCAGTAATGGCGGCAGGGCAAAGGGAATAATTGCAAAATCAGCGGCAGTTCTGCTTGCACTTTTGGTGTGGCAGGCTGCCGCCATGGCGCTTGACCAGAAAATTCTGCTCGCCTCGCCAGTGGACGTGGCGGGAAGGCTCGGCACCATATGGAGGGAGCCGGGATTTTGGGGCACAATATGGTTTTCGTTTCGGCGTATTGCCCTGGGGTTTCTCATAGGTTTTGCCGCCGGGACCGTGCTTGCGGTAATTGCGGGGCGTTTTAAAATTGTGGAGACGCTGCTGTGGCCGTACATGATAACAATAAAGTCGGTCCCTGTGGCATCATTTATCGTAATTGCCCTTGTGTGGCTGTCATCAAAACAGCTGTCGGCGTTTATTTCCTTCCTGATGGTGCTGCCGATAATATACACGAATGTGCTCACAGGAGTTAAAAACACTTCACGTAAGATGGTGGAGATGGCAAAAGTGTTCCGCCTGAATTGGGTCAGGCGCATGCTTTATATAAATATGCCTCAGGTAAAGCCGTATCTTTTGTCAGGAATGAGCATATCCCTGGGACTTGCCTGGAAGGCGGGAGTAGCGGCGGAGATAATCGGGATACCGGACGGCTCGCTGGGAGAGATGCTGTACGAAGCAAAGGCATACCTCAACACCGTTGACCTGTTTGCATGGACGGTCATAATAGTTTTAATCAGTATTTTATTTGAAAAAGCTGTAACGGGACTTGCAAAACTTGGCTTCAGGGGGCTTGAACGGTTGTGAGTATTACGATTAATAATTTGGTAAAGTCCTTTGACGGCAAAGCTGTACTGAGAGGCTTTTCCCTTGAGATAGGTGACGGCGAGACCGTATGTATAATGGGACCCTCCGGCTGCGGAAAGACGACGCTCATAAATATTTTGCTGGGGCTTGTATGTCAGGACGAGGGTGAAATAACGGGAGTTCCACAAAAGGCTGCCGCCGTTTTTCAGGAGCCCCGCCTCTGTGAGGAGTTTTCACTGTTGTCAAATGTGAAGATAGCGGCAAAGGGCACGGGCATCAGAGAGATTGACGCGTGTCTTGAGGGGCTTGGGCTTCAGGGGCTTGCCGGAAAAAAGGTGCGTGTGCTGTCAGGAGGACAGAAACAGCGGGCGGCAATTGCCCGGGCGCTTTTAAGCGACTATGACCTTATTGTAATGGACGAGCCTTTTAAGGGGCTGGACGAGGGAACTCGTGAGACAGTTATGGATTTTGTCAGAAAATCCGTTGCGGGAAAGACCTGCATAATCGTTACACACGAGAGAAAAGAGGCGGAGTTTTTTTCCGAGAGAATTATAAATATGGTTTGAGCTTATTATGTGTGTGCTCCCCGGAGACGGCTTTCGTATTGCTGCCTCCGGGGAGGTTTTTTATGCAGAATTATCTCATGGCAGATTGTACAAGTATTTAAGGAGCCGGCGTAAAGCTAATGTGAAAACATACAAAATGAGAGGAATGTGTAAAAAAATATCCCCCCACCCGGCTTGTGGAGGGATAAAAGCCTGTGTAATATGGGTAGCGTAGAAAACCGGGTGTGCACACCTTAAGTAATAACCGGTACGTACTGGCAGCTTTGAAAGGTCAGGACAATGAAAAAGATAACAGCAATTCTGATGTCCCTTGTAATTGTGTTGGGACTTGCCGCCTGCGGGCAGAGCGGAAATGACAGCGGCTCTGGAGAGGGCGGCGCCGGAGAAAACGTGGGAGAGAGAACTGTAACCGACGTCTACGGCAGGGAGGTCACAATCCCGGAAAAGGTTGAAAGCATTGTATGTGTGGGCAGCGGTGCGCTGCGAATGGCGGCATACCTCGACTTAAACGACATGCTTGTGGGCGTTGAGGAGGCAGACCGTGAGTATGAGACTTCCACAAAAAGGGACTATGCCCATTATTATTATGATGTGTACAGCGCTCTGCCGGTAATAGGAAAGGGCGGCGGAACATCTTACACCGCCTACCCCGAGGAGATACTCACAATCATGCCTGATGTGATAATCTCGTCATATCAGCAGGAGGCGGCAGAACAGCTTCAAAATGAGACCGGCATTCCTGTGGTATGTGTACGGTACACAAGCACGGACTTTATAAACGAGTCGTTTTACACGGGAATGAGGCTCTTGGCCGAGGTAACAGGAAGCGAGGAGCGGTGCGAGGAAATCCTCTCCTTTATAGATGGGTGCAAGGCCGATTTAAACGACAGGACAAAAGATGTGCCTGACAGTGAAAAGCCAAGGGTGTATACCGGCGCCGTGACATTCTCCGGTGCCCACGGATTTTCCGGCACGTATGCAAATTTTGGCCCTTTCATGGCAATTAACGCCATAAATGTGGCGGACGAAACAGGGGAGACGGGCTCTTTTGACGTTGACCTTGAAAAGGTGCTTGAGTGGGACCCGGACATAATATTTTTAGACCCGGGAAACATGAACCTTGTGGAGGACGAGTACCGCACAAACCCAAGCTTTTTTGAGAGCCTCAGGGCCGTGCAGGAGGGTGAGATTTATGCGATGCCCTCGTTTAACAACTATTCCACGAATGTGACATATGCGATTATCGGTGCGTATTATGCGGGTACGGTACTGTACCCGGAGCAGTTTGCCGATATTGACATAGCGGAGAAGGCAGACGAAATTCTTAAGTATTTCTTTGGCGAAGGCTACTACGATGAGATGGTGGCCGACAACATGGGATACGGAAAATTAACTCTTGGATAAGGTGCAATGAAACGACGAGACATACAGGAGATTGCCGGCTCATACCGCCGGTATGTCTGGAGAAAATGGCTAATAATGTTTATCCTCTTGGCGGTGGTTTTGCTGATTGCGGTGATTTCCATGTCCGTCGGCTCTTCCGGCCTTACTGTGGGTCAGGTGATTGAGACGCTTTTCGGCGGTGGCACAAAACAGTCCAGCGCCATTGTCTGGAATGTGAGAATGCCGAGGATTATGACGGCGATTGTGGTTGGCTTTGCCCTGGCGCTGGCGGGCTGTATTATGCAGAACGTACTGCGCAATCCGCTGGCCTCAGCCTCAACGCTGGGGGTCTCCCAGGGGGCGTCTTTCGGGGCGGCGTTTGCCATAATCTGTCTCGGCGCCGGAAGCCAGGTTAACAGCAGTATGTCAGGCTCGGCGGTGTCAATCACAAATCCCTATATTGTGACAATATGCGCCTTTGCCGGAGGAATTATAACGACGCTTGTTATTCTGGGCATGGCGCGGGTCAGGCGGTCAAGCCCCTCGTCCATGATACTTGCCGGTGTGGCGCTGAGCTCGCTTTTTACCGGCGGAACAGCGCTTATACAGTATTTTGCAGACGACGTTATGGTGGCTTCGGTGGTGTACTGGACGTTTGGAGACCTGGGCCGCGCCGGCTGGAACGAAATACTTTTCATGTTCATACTTAATTTGGGGTGCCTGCTGTTTTTCCTGTATAACCGCTGGAACTACAACGCTATTGAAAGCGGCGTGGAGACGGCAAAAAGCCTTGGCGTTCCGGTAGACGGCCTTATTTTAGACAGTATGTGTTTAGCGGCGCTTATCTCCGCTGTTTCGGTGGCCATGGTGGGCTGTATAAGCTTTATCGGTCTTATAGCTCCGCACATTGTGCGAAAGTTTGTGGGCACAGACCACAGGTTTCTCATACCGTGCTCCGGACTTGCCGGGTCTATTGTGCTTCTTGCGGCGGACCTTGTCTCCAGGACAGTAGTGTCTCCCACAATTTTGCCAATCGGCGCGCTGACTTCTTTTTTGGGCGCTCCGCTGTTCCTGTATATGATTTTTAGAAGAGGCGGTGTTAAAGAATGATTGAGGTTAAAAACATCTCTTTTTCCTACGGAAAGAATGATATTCTGAAAGATGTGTCGTTTACGATGAACCCCGGCGAGGTGGTTGGTATTCTGGGCAATAACGGCGCGGGAAAGAGCACATTTATAACATGCCTTAACAGGGTCAACACGCCAAAGACCGGGCAGCTTGTTATAGATGGAAACGACATGCTCAAAGCCGGCAGGCTGGAGTCGGCGAGGAATATATCATATGTGGCGCAGAAAAGCTCAGT
>CAJFTV010000176.1 GCA_904420055.1 Candidatus Alloscillospira gallinarum
GGCGGCGCAGGTTTTCCCACTTATGTGAAGCTCGATGTTGGGGACAGAAAGGTAGAGGAGCTTATTATAAACGGCGCTGAGTGCGAACCATTTATAACCTCCGACACACGCATGATGCTGGACGACAGTGCTCATATTGTCCGTGGAATTGAGCTTTTGGAAAAATATATAAACCCCGATAGAATTATTTTCGGCATTGAAAAGAATAAGGGCGAATGTATAAAGCTCTACCGTGAAAAGCTCGCTGGGTTTAAAAAGGCGTCGGTTGCCCCTCTGCCTGAGGCATATCCCCAGGGGGGAGAAAAGGTCATGATATACAACACTACGGGAAAAATCGTACCTGAGGGAAAACTGCCCCTTGACGTGGGGGTGGTCGTAATAAACTGCACCACGGTGGCGTCTATCGCAAGGTATGTAGATACAGGCATGCCCCTTGTGAAAAAGACGATAACGGTAGACGGCTCCGCTGTAAAAAATCCATGTAATGTCATCGCGCCTGTTGGAACGCCGGTGGGGAAGCTTTTTGACTTCTGCGGCGGGTTTAAAGAGGAGCCGGCAAAGATACTTTACGGCGGACCCATGATGGGCATTGCGGTGCCGGGGCTTGACGCCCCTGTGCTTAAAAGCACAAACGCCGTGCTGGCCCTTGACAGGCGCGACGCGGAGCTACCGGAGAGTACAAACTGCATAAGATGCGGCAGATGTTCAAAAATATGTCCTCTTCACCTCGTTCCCGGCGACATTGAGGACGCGTATCTCAAAAAGGACTACGACCGCCTTGAAAAGCTCGACGCCCAGCTCTGCATGGAGTGCGGGAGCTGCTCGTATATCTGCCCGGCGCGGAGACCGCTGACACAGACAAACAAGCTTGCAAAGGCGGCCCTGAGAAAATACAGGGAGCTTAAAAAGGAGGGGCAGAAGTGAATAACCTTATTTTATCCCCCTCGCCCCACATTCACACACGGCAGTCAACCCAGGTGATAATGCGTGACGTGCTGATTGCCCTGTGTCCCGCGCTGATTGCCGGAATTGTGATTTTCGGCGTCCGGGCACTGATTGTGACGCTGGTGTGCGTGGTGTTTTCGGTTGGCGGCGAGTGGGCGTTTGAAAAATGTACTAAAAGGGCCGTGACGGTGGGGGATTTGTCCGCCGTGGTCACGGGTGTGCTTTTGGCGTTTAACCTTCCGGTGTCAATACCCCTGTGGCAGGCGGCTTTTGGAAGCCTTATAGCAATAGTGGGAGTAAAGCAGCTATTCGGAGGTATTGGCCAGAACTTCGCTAATCCGGCCATAACCGCCAGAATTGTGATGTTTCTCGCATTTTCCCAGAGCATGACCACATGGACATTTCCAGATGCCGTGTCCTCGGCAACGCCGCTTGAGCTTATGAAAACCGGGGTTACGGACAACATGCCCTCATACCTAGACATGTTTTTGGGTAAAACCGGCGGGTGCATAGGAGAGACCTGTGCACTGGCTATACTTATCGGATTTGTATATCTGCTTATAAGGCGCGTTATATCATGGCAGACACCAGTGATATTTGTGGGAACGGTGTTTGTAATGTCTCTAATTCTCGGACAGGACGCGCTGGCCCAGATACTCTCCGGAGGACTTATGCTCGGCGCCGTATTTATGGCCACCGATTACGCAACAACTCCAAGAAACGCATGGGGAAAGGTGATTTTTGGACTGGGCTGCGGACTTATAACAGTGCTTATACGCTTTTGGGGCAGTTATCCGGAGGGCGTGTCGTTTTCAATTCTGCTTATGAATATCCTTACACCATACATTGACAGGTGGACAAGAAAGAAACCACTGGGAGGTGTTAGGGCATGAGCGGGACAAGCTTTAAGAAGGACTTTGTTGCACCTGTGCTGGTGCTTACAATCATATGTATTGTAATTTCCGCCGCACTTGCGGTGACGAACATGATTACAGAGCCCATAATCGAGGAGACGGAGGCAAGAAATGCCGAGGCTGCCAGAAGAGAGGTTATGCCTGAGGCGGACGGGTTTGAGCTTGTTGAGGCAGACGGTCTGCCGGAGACCGTGACAGAGGTGTACAGGGCCACAAACGGCGTGGGATATGTGTTTATGCTCACATGTGACGGATACGGAGGAAAAGACACTTTAAATCTCATATGCGGCATAGACAGCGACGGGCTTATAGTGGCCACAAAGGTGCTGTCCCACAGCGAGACGGCGGGGCTTGGCTCAAAGGTGGCGGACGAGCCGTTTGAGAGCCAGTTCGTCGGAAAAGACGCGAGCCTTGAGGGAGTTGAGGCCATATCAGGCGCCAGCCGTTCCTCAGGCTATTATATAAACGGAATTAAAGATGCGTTTACGGCCTTTGAGATAGTAAAGGGGGCTGAGTAAAAGTGAAAAAGCTGTCTATTCTCTTAAAGGGAATTATAAAGGAAAACCCGGTACTGGTGCTGGTGCTCGGCACGTGTCCGACACTTGCAACTACGACCCAGGCGTCAAATGCCCTGGGCATGGGACTTGCCGCCACGGTTGTGCTTCTGTGCTCAAACGTGTGTATTTCCGCACTTAGAAAGGTGATACCGGATAAGGTGCGTATACCGTGCTATATTGTCCTAATCGCGGGATTTGTCACGATTGTGCAGATGATAGTAAAGGCGTATGCTCCGGCGCTGGACAGCGCCCTTGGCATATATCTGCCGCTTATTGTTGTAAACTGCATAATTCTGGGGCGTGCAGAGATGTTTGCAAATAAAAATACAGTTGGCGACTCGGCCCTCGACGCCATTGGCATGGGGATTGGATTTACACTTACCCTGTTTGTCATGTCCAGTATCCGTGAAATTTTGGGAAATGGGACGTGGTACGGCATGCCTATCCCGTTTTTGAAGGACAACAGCATTGCCATATTTACAATGGCCCCCGGCGGCTTTGCCGTGTTCGGCTGCCTCATTGCCCTTGTAAATAAGATTTCAAAGGGCAGGGCAATCAAAAAGAAAGAATTTGGCTGTTCCGGCTGTCCCTCCGCCGCTGTCTGCGGAAAGCTGGACGCCGGGAGAGAGGAGGCGCAGGATAAATGAAATCTGCGGTCCTTATAATAATGACTGCCGTGTTTGTAAACAACTACGTTTTGCAGCAGTTTTTGGGAATATGCCCGTTTTTAGGCGTTTCAAAAAAGCTGAACCAGGCCACGGGAATGAGTATTGCGGTTATATTCGTCATGTGCCTTGCTACGGCTGTGACCTGGCCCATACAGTACTATCTTCTGACGCCGGCAAGCGGGGCGTATGACCTGGGATTTATGCAGACGGTGGTATTTATACTCGTAATCGCGGCCCTTGTACAGCTTGTTGAGATTGTTTTGAAGCGTTATATTCCCTCACTTCACAAGTCTTTGGGAGTGTATCTGCCGCTTATAACCACAAACTGTGCTGTACTCGGTGTGTGCATTGCCAATATTGACGCTGAATATACATTTGGAGAGGCAATGCTGAACTCCTTTGGCAGCGGGCTTGGATTTTTCCTGGCCATGGTGCTGTTTTCCGGTGTCCGCTCAAGAATAGAGGGGAACGACGTCACCGAGTCCTTTAACGGACTGCCTATAACGCTCATTGCGGCGGCAATTGTGTCCATGTCCTTCTTCGGTTTTACCGGCGTTGTTGAAAACCTGTTCGGCTGAGAGGTGAGCGCATGAATACGATTTTGATTGCAGTGATAAGTGTTGCGGTATTGGGGCTTGTATGCGGCATTATGCTTGCCGTGGCCTCCAAGGTCATGGCCGTCAAGGAGGACGAGCGCTTCCCCGCAATAAGAGAGTGCCTCCCGGGCGCAAACTGCGGCGCCTGCGGCTATGCAGGCTGCGACGGATATGCAAAGGCGCTGGCCTCAGGCAGCGAGACACGCATAAACCTGTGCGTTCCCGGTGCTTCCGCTACAGTGTCCGCTCTGTCAGATGTTCTGGGAGTTGAGAGCGAGGAGAAGGAAAGACAGGTTGCTGTTGTCAGGTGCAGGGGTACAAAAGATGCCGCTGAATACAAGGCTGAGTATGAGGGAATCCTTTCCTGCGCCGCTGCCAAGATGTATTACGGCGGTGAGGGAAAATGTATTTACAGGTGCCTTGGATACGGCGACTGCGCAAAGGTATGTCCCGAAGATGCCATATGCCTGGAAAACGGAATTGCCCATGTAGACCCTCGTGTTTGCATTGGCTGCGGCCTGTGCCGGAAAGAGTGTCCAAACGGGATTATTCAGCTTGTGCCCGTATCCCGCCGTGTGATGGTGCTCTGCCGGAACCGTGACCGGGGTGCTGCCACCCGGAAAGAGTGCAAAAACGGATGTATTGGCTGTATGAAATGCGTAAAGACATGTGAGCATGACGCAATTCATGTTACCGGAAATCTGGCGGAGATTGACTATGACAAGTGTGTCGGCTGCGGAAAATGCGCCGAGGTGTGCACCACCGGCTGTATAGTTTCTGCGGATTTGTCACAGATTAAGTGATATTTTTACAGGCTGGGTATTTTCTCAGCCTGTATTTTAGATGGAGCTATGAAAAAAAGAAGAAACGATGTGATACTTATACTGTGTATTCTGGCAGCAGCGGCACTTTTATGGTGCGCTTTCGCGCTGTTTTCCGGCGACGGAGCGTATGTCCAGGTAACAGTGAACGGCGAGGAGTACGGGCAGTACAGTCTATATGAGGACAGAACAGTGCAGATTGCCGCCGGGACGGGTGAGAACACCCTGCGAATTGAGGACGGCAGGGCGTACATGGAGACTGCCGACTGTCCGGACCTTCTGTGCGTGCGCCAGGGAGGCATAGAAAAAAGCGGGGAGAGCATAGTGTGTCTGCCCCACAGAGTTGTTGTGACGGTTTATGGAGGGGAGGAGAGCTCCGGCGACGCCGTATCCCGGTAGACTGATATGGATAGGACAAAAAAACTTGTGACTTACGGCCTTATGACGGCGGCAGCCATAGTTCTTGGGTATATAGAAGCGCAGATTCCGTATTTTTTTACAGTACCCGGCGTTAAGCTGGGGCTTGCAAATTCCGTGGCCGTATTTGCCCTGTACCGGCTGTCTGCCGCCGGGGCGGCGGCAGTGTCCGCTGTGCGGGTACTGGCGGCGGGGCTGCTGTTTACAAGCCCGTTTACCATGCTTTTTTCCGCCGCCGGCGCTGCGGTGAGCCTTTGCGTTATGATACTTCTCAAAAAGTCCGGCCGCTTTTCCCCAGTTGGAGTCAGCGCCGCCGGCGGTGCGGCCCATAATCTGGGGCAGATTGCGGTGGCGGCGCTTGTCATGGAAAGCGGCGGCGTTTACTGGTTTTTTCCTGTGCTCTGTCTGTCAGGTGTGGCGGCGGGGGTTATAATCGGGATAATAGCCGGTATGCTTGTAAAACGTATAAAGATTGCGCAGATATAGTTCTATATTTCAGCGCACAGCGAGGCTGTAAAGCGGAATGTTAATATGCGTTGCTTGCGGCAACGGGCAGTTTCTCCTAAAATAGTGTTCACAGGAAAGGAGATTATCCCAATGCTAAACGAAAATATAAAAGCGTTAAGAAAATCAAAAGGACTTTCGCAGGAAGAACTCGCTGTAAAGCTGAATGTGGTGCGGCAAACCGTATCTAAATGGGAGCAGGGATTGTCGGTTCCGGACTCTGACATGCTGATTTCAATATCGGAGGTGCTTGAAACGCCTGTGAGCGTTTTGATTGGAGAAAATGTTACTGAGGTTAATGCTGATGATTTGAAAGTACTTTCTGAAAAACTGGAGGTCATAAACCTGCAGCTTGCCCGAAAAAAGGACATGAGACGTAAGGTGCTCCACTGGACATTTATCTCTCTCTGTGCGGCCATAGCAGTAATATTTGCGGTATTGGCAGTGATTAACAGTCCTTATCTGAGCTGGGATTTCAGTGACCCGGAAACTGCCGTTTTGGGAACGGCATTTCACGTGTTTGAATGGCTGTTTGTAAGGATTGCGCCGATTATGCTTATCGGGGCAATCGTCGGGATTGTTCTTACGCGAAAGAGAGTGTAGGTCTGCTTTGCTTTTCTGCTGCGGTATTAACTTAAAAACTGCGGCTCATCGTGCAGGCGCTTTGCGCGGGCGGTATCAAAATGATGTAGATTTCCAAGGGCATGCGTAGTGGTGCATTTTAAAAATAATTAGAAATCCTGTCTTGACAAAGCAGAATGTATTGAATATAATAGCGTTATTCAAAAGGGAGTAGTTGTAAGGCTTTTCGTCAACATCACGGTCGTATATTGACTTGGTGGAAAGCGCCGCGTACGGTAACAAGACTTTTGAGTGTGTGTTTTATGTAAAAATATGCACTCAAAGGTCTTTTTTGTTTGTCTGCGGAAAAGATAAAGAAAGAATAACGTATACAAAACATTTAAAGGAGCTGATGAAAGGTGCAGCAAAATTATTTTAATCAGACGCCGGAGGAGGTATTGAAATGTCTTGCTGCGGACAGGACGGGGCTTAGCTCAAAAGAGGCGGCAGAACGTCTTGAAAAGTACGGTAAAAACGCACTGCAGGAGGGAAAGAAAAAATCCGTAATACAGGTCTTTTTAGAGCAGTTTCGTGATTTGCTTGTAATTATTCTCATAATAGCGGCCGTGATTTCCATGTTCTCCGACAACATAGAGAGCGCCATTGTAATATTTGCGGTTCTTATTATGAACGCCATACTGGGCACGGTTCAGCATTTCAAGGCGGAAAAGTCTCTTGAGAGCCTGAAGGCCATGTCATCGCCGACAGCAAAGGTGTACAGGGACGGCAAGGTTACAAGCGTCGCTTCCACAGAGATTGTGCCCGGCGATATCATTGAGCTTGAGGCCGGCGACATGGTGGTGGCGGACGGCAGGATTATAGAATGTCATTCCCTGAAGGTAAATGAGAGTTCTCTCACCGGTGAGAGTGAGGGAGTTGAGAAGTGTGAAGGGGTTATAAATCAGGAAAAGGTGGCGCTGGGCGACCAGAAGAATATGGTTTTTTCCGGCTCGCTTGTGACATACGGACGCGCTGTAGAGGTTGTCACCGGAACGGGTATGAATACCGAGATAGGCAAGGTTGCAAATCTCATGAACAAAACCCAGCAGCGCAAGACGCCCCTGCAGGAGAGCCTTGACAATTTCAGCAAAAAGCTTGCAATTGCGATTCTTGCCATATGTGTGATTGTGTTTGCTCTGTCACTGTACAGGGACATGAGCATACTTGACTCCCTGATGTTTGCTGTTGCCCTGGCTGTTGCCGCCATACCTGAGGCGCTGTCGTCAATCGTCACTATTGTCCTGGCACTGGGAACGCAGAAAATGGCAAAGCAGAACGCAATTATAAAAGATTTAAAGGCAGTTGAGAGCCTTGGCGCCGTGTCCATAATCTGCTCTGACAAGACGGGAACCCTGACACAGAACAGAATGACCTTCCAGCAGGTTTATGCGGGCGGAACAGTCCTGGACGGACGGGATTTGGACCTTGCAAACGACGTGCAGCGTCTTCTTTTAAAGGTAGCGCTTTTGGCAAACGACGCTAAAACTGATGCTGAGGCGGGGACATACATCGGAGACCCCACGGAGGTCGCCATGGTGCAGCTGGGTGACCAGTTTGACATTGACGAGGTGCAGTACAGAATGCAGCACCCCCGGCTTAGCGAAATAGCGTTTGACTCAGACAGAAAGCTGATGAGTACCCTGCACATGATTGAGGGAGCACCTGTCATGTACACAAAGGGAGCCATAGACGTCATTTTGGACCGGTCAAAATTTGTCATGACAGAAAAGGGCGTAGAGCCCATGACGGCAGAGTGGAAGGAGGATATATCCCGCATAAATATGGAGATGTCCCTGTCGGGGCTCCGTGTTCTGGCCTTTGCGTATAAGGATTTGGACAGAGTACGTGAGATTACGACTGAGGACGAAAATGACTTTGTGTTTATCGGTCTTCTCTCCATGATAGACCCGCCGCGGCCTGAGGCCATAGAGGCAGTGAAAGAGGCAAAACGCGGCGGCATACGCACGATTATGATAACCGGCGACCACAAGGTGACCGCAACGGCAATTGCCCGGCAGATTGGCATCTTCCGCGACGGAGACATAACGGTATCCGGTGTTGAGCTGGACGAGATGACGGACAGGGATTTGGACGAACAGCTTGAAAAGATATCCGTATACGCCCGCGTTTCCCCGGAGCACAAGATAAGGATTGTCTCCGCCTGGCAGAGAAAGGGCAAAATTGTATCCATGACAGGCGACGGCGTTAATGACGCCCCGGCACTGAAGGCGGCGGATATCGGAGTTGCAATGGGCATAACAGGAACGGAGGTCAGCAAGGACGCGGCGTCAATGGTGCTGTCGGACGACAACTTTGCGACTATCGTTAAGGCGGTGGTAAACGGCAGAGGCGTTTACACCAACATCAAAAACGCAATAAGCTTCCTTCTCTCCGGAAACATGGCGGCGATACTATGCGTGCTGTTTACCTCGCTTGCGGGAATGCCGCTGCCGTTTGCTCCGGTACACCTCCTCTTTATAAACCTGCTGACAGACTCCCTGCCGGCTATTGCAATAGGTGTTGAGCCGGCAACCGGCAACCTCTTAAACCGGCCTCCGAGGGACCCGAAAGAGCCGATTTTAAACGGCAACCTCATGGGGAGCATTATGAGCTACGGCGTGCTTATTGCCCTTGCCACAATGGGCGCGTACTTTGTTGGACTTAACGGCGGCGGAGCTGCCAGAGCCATGACGCTGGCTTTTGCGACGCTGACCCTTGCAAGGCTGTTCCACGGGATTAACTGCCGCGGTGAGGGCTCTGTGTTTAAGCTGGGGCTTCTCACAAACAAGGCGAGTGTGGGCGCGTTCTTTGCGGGTGTAGCGCTTTTGGCGGCGGCGATGTTTATCCCCGGCGTGACGAGGCTTTTCCAGATTAGCAGCTTTACCGGAATGGATATTCTGGCTGTCGTGCTGCTTGCTGTCGCACCAACAGTGCTCATTCAGATTTTCAAAGTGATAAGAGATGCAATAAAGAAGTAACTTTTGACATACGCGGCTCATTTTGCCGCGTATGTTTTTTGCTAAATAGATACTCATATGTTCGGCAGTAAATATTGCGGCCGTGAATGTTGTAAATCTGCTCCAGATAATATAAGATGTGTATAGAGACGTGATTTGAAGAGGTGTGGATTATGTGCCTTGATGTTAAGACCGTCCTTGAAAGGGCAAAAGAGTTTGGTTTTTCGGCAGTGGGGGAGCTGAACACCGGTGCGCTGGAGTTTAACCCGGCGGTGCGGGACATGTGCACTCCCGAAGGCTGTTACACGTATGGACACAGCTGGTGCTGTCCTCCTGGCTGTGAGAGCGTCCAGATTTTGGCGGCGCGGGCAAGACAGTATCCATACGGCGTAATAGTTCAGACAACAGGTGAACTGGAGGACGATTTTGACTTTGAGACAATTGGCAGTACGTATGAAAAGCATGAGCAGAATTATGCTGCGTGGCTCAAGTTTTTAAGAAGAGAAGGCCTTGACATTTTGCCATTGGGCGGCTCTTCCTGCGGGGTTTGCGACAAATGTACATACCCCGACGCGCCATGCCGGTTCCCGGAACTTGCCGTATACCCGGCGGAGGCCTACGGCATTGTAGTTAGCCAGGCGTGCGCAGTGTCAGGGGTTAAGTATAATTACGGAAAAGGTACTATAACCTACACAGCTTTTTGCCTTATAAAGTAATTGGGAATACTATGAATTAACTTGCCGTATAAAGCGGCAGAACAGGAGAAACAATATGAAGATTGGAATAGGAATAGACACAGGGGGGACGTACACGGATGTCGTGGCCTTTGATTTTACGGATAAAAAGGTGCTGTCCAAGGGTAAAGCCCTGACGACGAGGGAAAACCTGTCAATAGGGATTAACAAGGCTCTGGACATTCTGCCTCAGGAGTATATACAAAAGGCTTCCATTGTGTCCCTGTCCACAACGCTTTCGACAAACGCCTGTATTGAGGATAAAGGCTGCCGGGCAAAACTGATTGTTTTCGGCATGACGGACGAGCTTTTAAGCCGGTTTAAAGGCGAGGAAAAGTACGGCATATCCAGGGAGGCTGTGCGGTGTGTTGATACAAACAGCAGTGCCGACGGACTGTATGTGGACGAGCCTGACTGGGAGGAGCTTAAAAAGCAGTACGGACAGTGGATAGAGGACGCAGATGTGCTGTCTGCTGTGGAGCTCTACTCCATGTATAACGGTGCGCCGTGCGAGAAAAAGCTCAAAAAGCTTGTACAGGATACATACGGCATGACATGCGTTTGCGCAAACGAGATTACAAGCGAGATAAATGTAATTCAGCGGGGGGCTACGGCGCTGTTAAACGCAAGCCTTCTTCCAATGGTGCAGGAGTTTATAACGTCGATTATA
>CAJFTV010000177.1 GCA_904420055.1 Candidatus Alloscillospira gallinarum
GGCGACGGTGTTCTCTCCGCACAGCCACAACAGGAGCTTTGGAGAGGCATTTGCCAGAGGACAGCGGTTTGACAAGCTGGCCGAGGGGTGCTACACGGTGAAGGCTATATTAAGGCTTGGAGAGAAGTACGACGTGGATTTGCCAATATGCAGGAGTGTATATGAAGTGCTGTATGAAAACGCAGACATGCAGGCCACTCTCGACAGCCTTTTCCGCAGGGACACAAAATGCGAGTTTTGAAAACAACAAAGACGAAAAAATCCCCCATATAAAATGGGGGATTTTTTATTTAAAATATGTTCCCGTGCGATGAGTGTCGCATACAATGACCGTTTTTGGACAATCAGCTCAATTTTTTCCTGCTTAGAATAATCGCGCACGCTATTACGGACGCGGCAAGCAGAGTGAGCAAATACCACAGGTTTGTAAAGCTCAGCCCGCCGTTCAGCATCAGATTATATCCGCAGAAAGCGGGAAAGATTTTTCCTGTGGCTCTGAGGAGGCCGGGTAAAAGCTCGGCCGGGAACATTATGCCCGACAGCATTATAGAGGGCAGAAATACAAGCTGTGAGACCATTGTGAGCCTGGCGTGGCTTTTAAACAACAGCCCAAGCACGCAGCCAATGGCGAGAGATACTGCAATATATACGGAGAGTGAGCAGAAAAAAGCGGGCATATTTTCCGGAAGCGCCGCATCGAAAAGCAGGGGCGCGGCGAACAGTATTATTGTGCACATGATGAGAAGATGGATAAAAGCGGATATAAACATGGTAATAACTCCTGTGCAGGCCGGGACGCCGTTTACCCTGTAAATTTTCTGAATATCAGTGCTGTAAGTTTCCATAAGGGAGGGGGGAAGTCCGATGAAGGCCCCCATTGACACGCCCATTACAATCATGGACTGTATGAGGGTTTCGGACATGTCCGGCATTACCGAGGTAAATATTCCGCCCATAAGAGCGAAAAAAATTAAAGGCACTATATAACAGGTGATTAACAGGGATTTGCTTCTTATATCAAGCTTGCACTGTAAAACTGTACCGTATAAAAATGCGTTCATTTTACTTCCCTCCCGGATATGGCCATAAAATGCTGCTCAAGTGTGCCGCGGTTTACGTTTATGTCCACCACGCTTACGTTTTCGCGTCTTAAATCTTCAAAAAGACCTGTCAGGGCTTCTACTATGTCTTTAGTCTCAAGGGTTATTGTGTCCCGGTTCGTTTTTACCCGTACTGAGTAAAAACTGCCGGTTTTTTCTGTCAGCTCGCCAAGGGTGCCGGAAAATGCTATATTCCCGCCGCGCAGGACGGCAATTCTGTCGCACAGGGCCTCGACCTCTGCCATGTCATGGCTTGCGAGCACTACTGTCTTTCCCATGGACTTAAGCTTTCTTATTTGGTCGTGGAGCATAACCCGTGCCTCTACGTCAAGCCCTGCGGTGGGCTCGTCGAGAAAGACAATGTCAGGGTTATTTATGAGGGCCAGCGCCAGGTGAAGCCGACGCTTCTGTCCTGTTGAGAGCTCACAGTATTTTTTCCGGAGTGCCCTTATACCGAAGGCGTCCAGCATTTCAGTGTCAAGTGGTGCGTGGTTCCACGCTGCAAAGAGACGTGCCGCCTCCATCGGCTTTATATGGGAGGGCAGAGAAGAGGACTGGAGCTGAACCCCAGTTCTTCCGTAAAGCCTTACGGTTCCGCCGTCAAATTTCCGAAGTCCCTCGATGCACTCAAGGGCCGTTGTCTTGCCGGCGCCGTTTGAGCCCAGAAGGGCAAATATTTCTCCTTTTTTTATGTCAAGGTCTATACCGTCCAGCACAGGGCGCCCGCCGTAGCTTTTTTTAAGTCCGCGGACTATCACAGCGGCGGTCACGGCTTGCCGCCTCCAAAGGGGTTTATTCCGAGGCGTTGGAAATATATCTCCAGGGCGGGACCCATATATTCGTTTACAATGGCCTGACGTTTTGCCCATTGGCCGCTGTCCTCACCTTCAAAGCCGCCAAGCTCAATGAGCTTTGGAAGCATTTCTGTATCCCCGCCGGTAAATTCTGTTACCATGTCCCAGAACTTGCCTGCCAGCTTTTGACACTGGGGACTGTCTTGGGCGGCGCCGGTGCTTTTCAGGCGGAGTATGTCGTCGCAGAGGCAGTCAAACCGGCGGATAAAATCAAGGCCGCTGTCCCGGTCGAACTTTTGCCTTATGTGGTTTAAAGTGTCTTCATCAAAGTGCTTTATCAGGTAGTAAAATTTATTGCCCATCTGGAGATTTACGATTATATCGGCATATTTTTTAAAGTCTACTGACTGAATCTGCAAAACCTCCTCTCTGAGCTGGTTTATTGCGCGAAGTGAGCGGGACAGGGCCTCTATTTGTCCCTGTATAAGGTCTGCCTGACTGCTGAGTGCATTTGCTACATCTTCCGGGGTGTCAAGAGAGTAAAGCCGCCCTTTTATGTCCTCCAGTGAAAAGCCTAAAGATTTAAGAGATAAAATCTGGTGCAGTTTAATCAGGTCCCTGTGTGTGTACAGCCTCCTTCCGCCCTCGCTGACAGCGGAGGGGGTGAGGAGCTTTTTTGTATCATAGTATTGTATGGTGCGGACCGTTACGCCCATAATTTTTGCTATCTGGCCTGCGGTCATGTATCCGTCAGGGATTGCCCGGTGTTTTTCCATAATTGCGCCTCCTTTGAGGTTATTATAATTCATTACGCGGCGTAGCGAGCAAGACTTTTTTAATAAAAAACAGGCAGAGAAATGTGAACAGCACCCCATTTGTTAGACAGTATGATATACTGAATAACAAGTGGGGTGATTTATTATGCCAAAAGGGATACCAAACAAAA
>CAJFTV010000178.1 GCA_904420055.1 Candidatus Alloscillospira gallinarum
GGAAATGAGTTTACTGTAAGCGGCTACGGCATGACAGCGCGCTGTTTCTGCCATGAGTGCGACCATTTGGACGGTCGGCTTTTTATTGACATTGCCACAAGAATGCTCGACCCAGATGAGATGGGCGAACCGGAAGCTGACGACACAGCGGAGGATTAAATGAAGATTGTCTTTATGGGTACACCGGATTTTGCCTCGGTCTCACTTGAAAAGCTTTACAGTGAGGATTTTGATATCGCCGCTGTTTTTACCCAGCCGGACAAGCCGAAAAACAGGGGAATGAAACTTGCTATGAGTCCGGTTAAAAAGCTGGCTATTGAGCACGGCACCCCGGTCTATCAGCCGGAAAACCTGAAGGACGGCACCGCACTTAAAATCCTGGAGGATATCAGGCCAGAGCTTATAATTGTGGTAGCCTACGGAAAGCTTTTGCCTGAGAGTATTCTAAATCTCCCAAAGTACGGGTGCATTAATATCCACGGGTCAATACTTCCAAAATACCGCGGCGCCGCCCCTATACAGTGGACGGTTTTAAACGGCGATAAGACTGCAGGCGTCACTTCCATGTTTTTAAACAGCGGTATGGACACGGGAGATATCATATTTACCCGTGAGACACCTGTAGGAGAAGCCGAGACCTCCGGACAGCTTTTTGACCGTCTTGCTATTTTAGGCGGTGAGCTTCTCTGCGATACCGTGCGGGCCATTGAAAGCGGACATGCCCCGCGTACTCCCCAAAACGAGGCCTTTGCCAGTTACGCACCGCCCCTTAAAAAGGAGCAGAGCATAATAGATTTCAATGACACATATAAAGACATTTTGAACAAAATCAGAGGGCTCAACCCATGGCCTGTTGCCAAAGCTGAAATTGCCGGCACACAGTTCAAGGTATTTTCCGCAATTGGAAAATCAGGCAGCTTCGGCGTTCCCGGGACAATTATCTCCTCAGGGCAGGACGGAATAACGGTTGCATGCGGCGACGGAGCCGTCACAATAACTGAGCTCCAGGCTCCCGGCGGGCGGCGCATGTCAGCTGGCGAATATCTGCGGGGGCACCCGATATGCTGACTGGAGGACGGCAGGCCGCCGCGCGCGCCATGGGTATTTTCCGCCGTGACGGGCGGCGTTCTGAAAATGTCATTGACAGCGTTTTAAGCGGACAGGATTTGGACACCCGCGAGCGGGCGCTGGCTGTAAATATTTTTTACGGTACAATACAGAATTTTATCTATATTGACCGTATAATATCCGAGTTTGCCACAAAAAGCACTTCCGCAATTCAGCCCCCGGTTATGGACATACTGCGTACCGGCATTTATCAGATTTTATTTCTCCAAAAAGTTCCGGACAGCGCGGCCGTCAATGAGGCAGTTAAAATGTGCCGGGGAAAATACTCATATGCAAAGGGGTTTGTAAATGCTCTGCTGCGCCGTGTGAGCCGCGAAAAAGACAGTCTCCCGGTATTTGGAGATACCACTGCTGAGAGGCTGCACTACCGGTACAGCGTGCCCCTGTGGCTCTCTGAGCGTCTTTGCAGCGAGGTCGGGGAATCTTTTGCCGAAGGCTTCTTTCGGTCCTGTAACGACGTCTGTCCCGTCACAGTGCAGGCAAACACACTGAAACGCGAAAGCGTCAGTATTTTGGAAAGCTCAGGTGATTTTACCCGCCATTCTTTTCTTAAGAACTGTTATTTTTCCAGGGGACACATGAGTGTGGACGCTCTCCCAGGATATTCGGACGGAATGTTTTATGTGCAGGACGCAGCGGCAAAAATGTCTGTAATGGCGGCGTCACCAAAGCCTGGGGATTTTGTGATTGATGTGTGCTCTGCCCCCGGTGGAAAGAGCTTTGCCGCGGCAATTATGATGGAAAACCGGGGAAAAATATATTCCTTTGACATAAGCGAAAATAAAATAAAGAAAATTACCGGCGGTGCCGAGCGGCTTGGCATCAGTATAATTTCCGCCGCCGCCTGCGACGGCAGGACATTCCTGCCGGAGTATGAGAACAGGGCCGACATAGTTTTAACCGACGTGCCCTGCTCAGGCTTTGGCGTCATGCGGAAAAAGCCGGAAATCCGGTTTAAGTCTGATGATGAGACGGCAGGACTTCCGGAAATACAGCTCGCAATACTCTCAAATGCCGCGAGGTATGTAAAGCCGGGAGGTATACTGCTTTACTCCACATGCACTGTGCTCTCTCGTGAAAATGCCGGTGTGACAGGCGAGTTTTTGAGATTAAATCCGGATTTTTCGATGGAGGAATTTACCCTTCCCGGCGTTGGAAGCTGTGCAGGGGACGTTACCCTTTGGCCCCAGATACACGGAACAGACGGCTTTTATATATGCAGACTCAGAAAGAAACCTGTAAAGTAAGTTCGTTTTTAACAGGCAAATGTCCGATAAAATACAAATAAGCACTTTCAGGTTTTTGGTGAAAGAAAATGGCTGAAAACATGAAAACCGATATAAAGTCTCTGTCTCCTGAAGAGATTAAAGCCCGGCTTGAGGAGATGGGACAGCCTGCCTTTCGGGCAAAACAGATATTTAAATGGTTAAACTCCGGTGTGCAAAGCTTTGAAGAGATGACAAATATTCCCAAAGCACTTGCCCGGGAGTTATCTGACATATTTTATATACCCGTGCCAAAAATACTGCGAAAGCAGGTTTCAAAGATTGACGGCACTATAAAATACCTGTGGCAGCTTGAGGACGGCAACAGTGTTGAGAGTGTTGTCATGAGCTACGCCCACGGCAATACTATCTGCATTTCCACGCAGGTTGGGTGCAGAATGGGCTGTGCATTCTGCGCGTCGACAATCGGCGGGCTGGTGCGGTGCCTCAGACCGTCTGAGATGGTAAATCAGGTGCTTTTCGCCGAGCTTGACTCCGGAAAGAAGATTTCAAACATTGTTTTAATGGGCATAGGCGAGCCTCTTGACAACTTCGACAACGTCATAAAATTCCTCTCCCTCATAAATCACCCGGACGGAATGAACATAGGAATGCGCCATATTTCTCTCTCAACCTGCGGTTTGGCAGAAAAAGTTGACAAACTGGGTGATTATAATTTACAATTAACTTTATCGGTTTCTCTTCATGCTCCTGATAACAGCACGAGAGACAGGATAATGCCTGTAAATAAAAAATATCCGGTTGAGCGGATTTTGCAATCATGCTTTGATTATTTTAAAAAGACGGGCAGAAGAATTTCGTATGAATACGCCATGATTGACGGCGTAAACGATACGCACAGGCACGCGAATATGCTGGCCGACTGCCTCGCCGGTACGGGCAGCCACGTGAACTTAATTCTTTTAAACTATGTAGATGAACGGTCATTAAAACCCAGTACTCCAAAGGCTTTAAAGGAATTTACAGACATACTTAAGACAAGAGGAATAAATGTTACAGTCCGGCGCAGGCTTGGCAGCGATATAGATGCCTCCTGCGGCCAGCTGAGACGAAAAACGATTGACAAGTGCAATGCCAATCCCGGGGACTGAGTATTATGGAATTTTACGGTGCTACAGACAAGGGTATAGTTCGGAAAGAAAATCAAGACATGTTTCTCTGTGAAGACGTGAGAATAACTGGCGGCATTCTTCTCGCTGTGTGTGACGGAATGGGCGGCGCCAAGGCCGGTCATATCGCCAGTACTATGGGTATTAATGTGTTCAGGGACAGTTTTTTCAAAGACCTTGACCCTTTTTATGACGAGAAGGCCATTGCCCAATCACTTATAAACGCAATTCAGCAGGCAAACACCGAGATATACCGCAGAAGCTGCACAGACCCGGAGTGCTCCGGTATGGGCACTACTCTCGTCGCCGCCTATATAAGCCGTAAAGATGCAATTGTTGCCAATATTGGCGACAGCCGCGCATATATCATTTCCCGCACGGGCATTTCTCAGCTCTCCCGCGACCACTCAGTAGTTGAGGACATGATTGGCAGGGGAGAGATAACCCGGGCCGAGGCAAAAACTCACCCTAACCGCAACCTCATTACCCGTGCGCTTGGCACAGGCCCCCAGGCACAGACAGACATATTTTTCCCTACAATCAGCGATGATGAGTGGCTTTTGCTCTGTTCCGACGGGCTTTCAAATATAATCCCTGACATAGACATCATGCACATCGTAACCGGCGCTGACAGCGTCAAAACCGCGTGTGAAAATCTTGTACAGCAAACCGTAGTAAGAGGCGCTCCAGACAATGTTACTGTAACGGTTTTAAAAAAGTAATGCAGCCCCTTACAATTAAGGACCCAGTTTTCCACTTTACGGAGGAGTATCATGGATAATTACGATAAATATATCGGTAAAATGCTTGATAACAGATACGAGATACTGGAAAAAATCGGCACCGGCGGTATGGCCGTTGTTTATAAGGCACGCTGCCACCGATTAAACCGTCTCGTAGCTGTTAAAATACTGAAGGAGGAACTGGCAGGCGATGAGGAGTTCAGGCGCCGTTTCAGAACGGAGTCGCAGGCCGTTGCCATGCTGTCCCACCCAAATATCGTCAGCGTCTATGACGTAAGCCGCTCCGGCAATATCGAGTATATCGTCATGGAATTAATCGACGGTATAACTTTAAAGCAGTATATAAACAGAAAAGGCGTGCTGAACTGGAAGGAAACCCTTCATTTTACAACACAGATTGTAAAGGCTCTCAGCCACGCCCATTCAAGGGGGATAATCCACAGGGATATAAAGCCTCACAATATTATGATTTTAAAGGACGGAAGCGTAAAGGTTGCTGACTTCGGCATAGCAAGGCTCTTGTCAAATCAGAATACCTTAACTCAGGAGGCTCTGGGCTCCGTGCATTATATTTCACCTGAACAGGCAAAGGGGGGGCAGGTGGACGCCCGTTCCGACCTGTATTCTGTCGGTGTTGTTATGTATGAAATGCTCACAAGCCGACTGCCCTTTGTGGGAGACTCTGCCGTGTCAGTGGCAATACAGCATATAAGCGCAATACCGCTTATGCCCAGGGAGATTAATCCGGATATTCCTGTAGGCCTTGAAGAGATAACAATGCACGCTATGGAGCCTAACCTCAGCAAGCGTTATGCGTCTGCCGACGAGATGCTCCGGGATTTGGAGGAATTTCGCAAAAATCCCGGTATTTCCTTTGGCTACGGTGCCGCGTCTTACGGTATTGCCCCAACGGCAGAAAGCTCCGAGGCGTCGGCAAAGCCGGCGGCTGAAGGAGTTACGGCTATGGCAGTGGTCAAAAAGCGCGTTATGCAGCCAACGCCGGAGCTTTCAAAAAACGAATACAAAAAGAATAAAAAGCGCGCCAGTAAGACGAGTCTTTTAATAGGTATTTTCTGTGTTGTAGCATTTTTAGCACTCATATTTGTGTTTATGTGGAACTATTTTCTCAAGGGAATGCTGGACCCTGACACAACTATGGTAACTGTTCCGCAATTTGTTGGAAAATATATTGATGAAATCGAATCCAATCCGGAATATGACAACATATATAACTTTAACATTACGGAGACATACGATGAAGAATATGCGGCCGGCCAGGTAATCGCCCAGGATCCGCAGGAGGGGCGGCAGCTCACGCTCATTGACGGCGGTATAAACGTAAACCTCACTGTATCCCGTGGCCCTGAGCCTCAGACGCTGATGCCGAATGTTGTAAATAAGGATTACAGAGAAGTGGATATTCAGCTGAGAAATCTGGGACTTAATCTGGATATTCGATTTGAGAGTGAATACAGTGACAGCGTCACGGAAAGCTATGTAATATCCCAGATACC
>CAJFTV010000179.1 GCA_904420055.1 Candidatus Alloscillospira gallinarum
GCAAACTGCGTCGTTCTCTTTGGGCTTCAGATGTTTAACGCCTTTCCAATTGACGTGTGGATGAAAAAGGCCCTTGCCAAGCATTACGGAAAGGGATTTGACCCCTCCGTATTCGGAGAATACGCCGGACTTGCACAGCAGTATATGTTCTATTACGCAAGGTCCGGCGAAGATTATTAAAGCCTTCCGGCAAAACCGGCAGATTTTCCGCATGGACGCCGGCAGGTGAGGTGCGCATTCAGCAATCTTTTTACCTCACGAAAATTTGGGCTTGACAAAAGCCGGTATAGTGGTAGAATAGTAAAAATTTTTATGTGTGAATTATATTAAGGAGTGATAGTATTGGCTTATTTTTTCTCAGAACCGTCACGTACTTTCAGCGAGTATCTTTTAGTCCCCGGCTACTCCAGCGCAGAGTGCATACCTGACAAAGTCAGTCTGAAAACTCCCCTTGTCAAATACAAAAAAGGGGAAGAGCCCGCAATTACAATGAATATCCCCCTCACCTCTGCAATAATGCAGGCCGTGTCCGATGACAAAATGGCCGTTGCCCTGGCAAAGGAGGGCGGAATTTCCTTTATCTACGGCTCCCAGTCCATAGAGAGCCAGGCCGCCATGGTCTCACGTGTTAAATCGTATAAGGCGGGTTTTGTGGTGAGCGACTCCACAATAAGCCCGGACACCACACTGGGAGAGATTCTTGTTCTGAAGGAAAAAACCGGCCACTCCACCATGCCCGTGACAATTGACGGCTCTGCCACCGGCAAACTCGTCGGCATTGTAACAAGCCGTGATTACAGGGTCAGCCGTATGACCGGCACGGAAAAGGCCGGCACATTTATGACACCCGTCGAAAAGCTAATCACCGCCAAATCCGGCACCACCCTTAAAGAGGCAAACGATATTATCTGGGACAATAAGCTCAACGCCCTGCCCATAGTGGACGACGACGGCAATCTCATGCATATCGTCTTCCGCAAGGACTATGATGTACACAAGGAAAACCCCAACGAGCTTTTGGACGCACACAAAAAATACGTAGTGGGCGCCGGAATTAACACCAGGGATTATGCGGACCGTGTTCCCGCTCTTGTAGACGCCGGTGCTGACGTTTTGTGCATTGACTCCTCTGAGGGATTTACCGAGTGGCAGAAAATCACCATCGACTGGATACGGGCAAACTACGGCGACACAGTAAAGGTTGGCGCCGGCAACGTGGTTGACGCCGAGGGCTTCCGGTTCCTGGCAGACTGCGGCGCTGACTTTATAAAGGTGGGCATCGGCGGCGGCTCTATCTGTATAACACGAGAGCAGAAGGGCATTGGCCGCGGACAGGCGACTGCCCTCATAGACGTATGCCAGGAGAGAGATAAGTACTTTAACGAGACAGGAGTATATATCCCAATATGCTCCGACGGCGGCATAGTTCACGACTACCACTTTACTCTCGCCCTTGCAATGGGCGCTGATTTCCTCATGCTCGGCCGCTATTTCGCCAGATTTGACGAGGCTCCCGGAAACCGCGTGAGCGTGGGCGGAAATTACATGAAAGAGTACTGGGGCGAGGGCTCTGCCCGTGCACGCAACTGGCAGCGCTATGACTTGGGCGGTGCACAGAAGCTGTCATTTGAGGAGGGCGTTGACTCATACGTGCCATACGCCGGCAGCCTGAAGGATAATGTCAGCCTCACCCTCAGTAAAGTGCGCTCCACAATGTGCAACTGCGGCGCAATCACAATTCCGGAGCTACAGAAAAAAGCAAAGCTCACACTTGTATCTGCAACCTCAATAGTTGAGGGCGGCGCACATGATGTTGTCCTTAAGGAGAACACCATAAAAAAATAAGTTTTGGTATTAAAAACCATCAAGCTCATAAAACTGAAATTTTTGCATTGACACCCGCATGGGACAATGCCTGTACTTCCCGCCGGAGGCGGGGCGGTCTTTCCCGGAAAGCCTCGCCCTGTCTCCGGCGTTACTGTCAAGGAGGGATATTAAGTGACAGAAGCTGTTAAAACCTTTAAAAAGTGGGTTGAGGAATCAGATAACATCGTCTTTTTTGGCGGTGCAGGAGTAAGCACCGAATCCGGTATTCCGGATTTTCGCAGCGTAGACGGGCTGTACAATCAGAAATACGCCTACCCGCCGGAGACAATAATAAGCCACTCTTTTTTCATGGACGATCCGGAGGAGTTCTACCGGTTTTACCGGGACAAGCTGATTATAAAGGGCGCCCAGCCAAACGCCGCCCATATTGCCCTTGCAAGGCTTGAGGCCATGGGCAAGCTGAAAGCCGTCATAACACAAAACATAGACGGCCTTCACCAGCTCGCCGGCAGCAAAAATGTTTTAGAGCTCCACGGCTCAACTCTGCGCAACTACTGTATGGAGTGCCGCAAAAAATACGGCCCGGAGATTTTTGAGGGTACCACCGGCGTTCCAAGGTGCTCCTGCGGAGGTATAATCCGCCCGGACGTGGTATTATATGGTGAAAATCTCAATATGCTGACAGTTTCCGCCGCCGCAGACTATATCCGCGACGCGGATATGCTGATTGTCGGCGGCACCTCACTTGTTGTGTATCCGGCGGCCGGCCTTATAAACTACTACAAGGGCAAAAAGCTCGTCCTTATCAACAATTCCCCCACCTCCTA
>CAJFTV010000180.1 GCA_904420055.1 Candidatus Alloscillospira gallinarum
ACTTCCCACCTTTTGGAGCACCCGGAATATCAGGATATTGACAAGGCGCAGAAAATCCTCCGCTACTTCTCCGACGGCAAGGAGCTTTTGAAGCTGCCGGCCCCGGAGATTTCCGGAAATACAAAGATTACAATCGGCCCGGAAAATCTTGCGGAAGAGCTGAAAGATTCCAGCGTTGTCGTGGCAAGATATAATGCGGGGGAAAATTTAGAGGGCATTATCGGCGTAGTAGGCCCCACGAGAATGGATTATCCACGGGTGGCGGCCCGGCTTTCATATATCGCCCAGGGTTTGAGCTGGCTCCTGTCAGGCGGCTTCATGCTCCCGGGCTTCGACGATAAAAACGGACAAAAATAGTCAGCATAAAGCTGCTTTCCATATAACAACCACGTCATATGGCAACAAATCCACAAAATTATCCAACACTTACAGGAGATGATACATTTGGCAAAGAAGGAAAAAAAGCAGGAGGCGGAGAACGCTGTCCCTGAAGAGGCCGCCGCCGACACGGAAGCGACTGCCGAAACAGCAGCTGAGGACACCGCACCCGACACCACAGCTGAGGACAAGACAGCAGAATTTGAGGCGGCTCTCAGTGCGGAGCGTGACAAATATCTCCGACTTGCCGCAGAGTACGACAATTTCCGAAAGAGGACGCAGAAAGAGCGCGAGGCAATTTACAACGACGTAAAATCCTCTACAGTTCTGGAGCTCTTGCCGGTTTACGACAATCTGGAAAGAGCTCTGGCGCTTGAGTGCAAGGACGAGGCCTTTTACAAGGGCGTTGAACTCACAATGGCCCAGCTGAGGGAAATCTTTAAAAAGCTTGGCGTCACAGAGATTGAGGCCGTGGGCAAGACCTTTGACCCCGCAGAACATAATGCTGTAATGCACATAGAGGACGATAAATACGGTGAGCAGGAAATCGTCGCTGAATTTCAAAAGGGCTTTAAGCTGGGCGACAAGGTAATACGTTTCTCTGTCGTTCAGGTGGCAAACTAAATTAACCGCTTTGAACATACGTTCCCGGCGGCAGAAAGTTTTAAAACATTAAAATTCAAATACAATAATCTTGGGAGGTTTTAATTATGGGAAAAATCATTGGTATAGATCTTGGTACAACAAACTCATGTGTGGCCGTTATTGAGGGCGGCGAACCCGTTGTAATAGCCAACGCAGAGGGGGCGAGAACAACGCCTTCAGTCGTTGCCTTCTCAAAAGATGGCGAGCGCATGGTGGGTCAGGTGGCAAAACGCCAGGCCGTTACAAACCCGGACCGGACCATCGCATCAATAAAGCGCGAAATGGGCTCCAATTACCGTGTGACTATAGACGGCAAGAGCTATACACCTCAGGAAATTTCAGCCATGATTCTTCAGAAGCTGAAAACTGACGCCGAGGGTTATCTTGGAGCAACTGTTACAGAGGCGGTTATAACCGTTCCCGCTTACTTCACAGATTCACAGCGTCAGGCTACAAAGGATGCGGGAAAAATTGCCGGCCTTGATGTTAAGCGTATTATAAATGAGCCTACAGCCGCAGCTCTCGCCTACGGTCTTGATAAGGAATCAGACCAGAAGATAATGGTCTATGACCTTGGCGGAGGCACATTTGATGTCTCTGTTCTGGAAATAGGCGAGGGCGTCATTGAAGTTCTTGCAACCGCCGGAAACAACCGCCTGGGCGGTGATGATTTTGACCACTGTATTATGAACTACCTCGTTCAGCAGTTTAAGAGTGAAACCGGTATCGACCTGTCAGGTGACAAGGTTGCCATGCAACGTCTCCGTGAGGCGGCTGAAAAGGCAAAATGCGACCTGTCCGGTGTGACGACTACAAATATCAATCTTCCATATATCACAGCAGACGCAACTGGTCCAAAACACCTTGACCTCACCCTCACTCGGGCAAAGTTCAATGAACTTACAGACCATCTTGTACAGCAGACCATGGGTCCTGTGAACCAGGCTCTCTCCGACGCTGGCCTGTCCCCGTCAGACCTTTCCAAGGTTCTGCTTGTGGGCGGCTCAACACGTATCCCGGCCGTTCAGGAGGCCGTTAAGAAAATTACCGGCAAGGAACCGTTTAAGGGCATTAACCCCGATGAATGTGTCGCAATAGGCGCGGCTATCCAGGGCGGCGTTCTCGGAGGCGACGTTGAGGGTATCCTCCTTCTGGACGTAACCCCACTGTCTCTGGGCATTGAGACCATGGGCGGTGTTTTCACAAAGCTTATTGAGCGCAACACAACAATCCCCACAAAGAAGAGCCAGATTTTCTCCACAGCAGCTGACAACCAGACCTCTGTTGAAGTCAACGTCCTGCAGGGTGAGCGTGAGATGGCTCAGTACAACAAATCCCTTGGCCGCTTCCATCTGGACGGCATCGCTCCGGCACGCCGCGGCGTCCCCCAGATTGAGGTCACATTTGATATAGACGCAAACGGCATTGTAAACGTCTCCGCAAAAGACCTCGGCACCGGTAAGGAGCAGCATATAACCATCACCTCCTCCTCTAACCTGTCCAAGGAGGATATTGACAGAGCTGTCCGCGACGCCGAGCAGTACGCGGCAGAGGACGCAAAGCGCAAGGAAGAGGTTGATATACGAAACAACGCCGACCAGCTTGTATACCAGAGTGAAAAGACCCTCTCAGAGATGGGCGACAAGCTGGACGCCGGTGACAAATCCGCCATTGAGGCCGCACTCTCCAAGGTAAAGACGGCACTCTCCGGCCAGGACACACAGGCAATTAAGTCAGCTACCGAAGAGCTGCAGAAGGCTTTCTACGCCGCCAGCGAGAAGCTCTATCAGCAGTCCAACCCCCAGGGCGGCACAGCAGGTCAGCAGGGTGGATATAACCCCGGTGCCGGCGCTCAGGGCGGAACAACAGGCCAGCAGGGCGGCGACTACTACGACGCAGACTACGAAGTGGTTGACGACGACGATAATAAGAAATAAGTGCGCTTTTAAAAGTCGGAGGGAAGAAAATTCTTCCCTCCGACATGCGGCAAAAGCTCTGTTTCACCCGGATATATTCTGTAAATCCGCGGCTTTTTGCGTGTCTATCTAAAATAGCTTCCGACATAGCTTAATTCAATATGTAAATCCCGTCAGAAGGGTTTACTAAAAACACAAGATATCATATAATGACTAAAATCAGGCTGTTCGTGGGCCTGTTTGCCCGCCGGCAGCCTGTAACCCCTATTGGCAGGAAATATCAATCCATGGTGTTTTGCCAGATTTTTGAGGTGTAATATGGCAGATAAACGAGATTATTATGAGGTGCTGGGTCTCAGTCGTGGCGCAAGCGAAGACGAGATTAAAAAAGCTTACCGCCAGCAGGCAAAAAAGTGCCACCCGGACCTGCACCCTGACGATAAAGAAGCAGAGGCAAAATTTAAGGAGCTCAATGAGGCATATGAAGTTTTATCCGACCCGGATAAAAAGGCCCGCTATGACCAGTACGGCCATGCAGGTGTTGACCCCAACTTCGGAGCTGGCGGGTTTGGCGGCGGATTTAACGGCGACTTTGACCTTGGCGATATATTCAGCTCCATCTTTGGCGGCGGTTTCGGCGGTTTTGGCAGAAACAGCCAGACAAACCGCAATGCCCCCAGAAAGGGCGGCCGGGTGTCGGCAAACGTCACAGTTTCCTTTGAGGAGGCCGCCTTCGGCTGTGAAAAAGAGGTCAGCATTTCACGCATTGAGACATGTGACACCTGCGGCGGTTCCGGTTGCGCAGACGGCACAACGGCAGAGGTATGCACAAATTGTCATGGCTCAGGTACTGTTGTCACACAGCAGCGCACGGCCTTTGGCATGATGCAGTCCACAACCGATTGTCCTGTCTGTCACGGTAAGGGCAAGATTATTCACCAGCCCTGCAGCCGGTGCAAGGGCGCCGGACTTATTCGCCGCAACAAGAAAATAACAGTAAATATTCCCGCCGGCATTGATGACGGTCAGAGCATCTCTCTGCGTGGTCAGGGCGACGTGGGCCTTAATGGCGGCGCAAACGGCGACCTCTACATAAACGTCCACGTTATGTCCCACGCCCTATTTGAGAGAGAGGGCACATCGGTATTCTTTGAGCTGCCCATAAGCTTTGTACAGGCGGCTCTGGGAGATGAGGTGGAGGTCCCCACCCTTGACGGCAAGGTAAAATACAAAATACCGGAGGGCACACAGACCGGCTCTGTGTTCCGTCTTAAAAACCGGGGTATTCCCAATCTCCGTGGCGGCGGCAGGGGCGACCAGTATGTCACCGTGAATATTGTAACTCCCACGGATTTGACTGCTGAGCAGAAGGATATTTTAAGGGAGTTTGCCGAGTCTATGGGACAGCGCACAACCGAAAAGCGCTCCTCCCGCCGGCACAGGAAAAAATAACACACAGCAAGATGAGACGCAGTTTTTAACGTCTCATCTTTTTTATTGTCCTCACTTTACGCTTTCATCTGATACCATTGAAATCTTCATTTCTGCCCGCAGCCGCTTTATTAAAAACATAAATTATGCCGCTTTTTAAACGGCGGCAGAGGCAAATACCATTTTTATTTAATTCCTCTATATACATTTTTGCAGGTTTTTGCTATTATTTTGTTATTAAATAGTGGAGCGTGTTTTAAACATGTCTATTATACCTTATATATGTCCCCTACTCCTCTGTCTCTGTACAGTTTTTCTAATATGGGCGGCAGAGGCGGCACACAGGCCATTCAAGGGTACGACAGAGTGGATTCTCCGTGCGGCCCACCCTCCCCGCATGTCTCCCGGTACGGACAGTTCCGGCAAGCTCGCGGGGCTTGACGCAGTACCCATAGTAATTGTAACTTTAATTTACTTTGTAATTATGTACCTCGCCTCAGGCGGCGTGGATTTCCAAAATCCCATATCAGTCATGACTTTTGTCTCTGCCGGGCTGACAATGCCGGTAAATTATTTTATCGCAAAGCTTTTAACCGGTAAATTCAATTCATCAGTTTTTGCAGCAGTCCTGTGTCTTGCCGACGCGTGGTTTCTCTCCGGCGCTTCCCTTAATCAGGCGGCTGGGCTTTTTGCCGCGACATTATATGTCCTTTTCCTTATAATTTACATAAACAGGCCATTTTTCATGATACCCGGCGGTATATTTTTGGGCTGTGCAGTATTTTTTGCAAACGGCAATGTAATTTTTGCGCTTCTTGGTGTTATAATCTCTATTGTGCTGTCCATTTTGCAGGGCAGTGCAAAACCATTTATTGTAAATCTGATTTTCGGCATTGTGGTACCTGCAATCGTGTACTGCGTCCCCAACTATATTTTAAATGGGAAAATCACATTTTCTCCCGGTTTTCACTTTGACGGCGTTGCTCTGTCTTTTGTATGTTTTGCCGCCCTGCTTGTTGCAGTAATAACTCACATTTTCCGGGATAAGAGCTTTGTTGCCCTTTTTGTCTCCTTTGGTTTTATAATAAGCGCTGCCGCGGCGTTCACCGCTGCTGTGCCGCTGCCAGTCTTAATGGTATTTCCCGCCGTTTATTTGGGAAATATCGTGTTTTCCAGGGGAAAAACCGCCGTGAAGGCGGCGGTGTGGAGTTTTGCCGCTGTGATGCTAATATGCCTCTTGGTACGACTTTCTGTTTGTCTGTTCCCTGAAAACGACATTACTGCTGCCCTTGCGCAGTACCTTGCGGCATATACATTATAAATTATATAAAAACATGTAAAACCGCCTCACAATACAGTGAGCGTAAAAATAATAAGCAAAAGAAAGGGAGATTTTAAGTGATAGCACTAGGCTGTGACCATGGGGGATATAAGCTCATGCAGGAGATTAAGGCTCACCTTGACGCTCTGGGCCTTGAGTACAGGGATTTTGGAACATATTCAGAGGACAGCTGTGACTACCCCGTTTACGGAAAGCTCGCCGCTGAGGCCGTGGCCTCCGGTGAGTGCGACAGGGGTATTTTAGTCTGTGGCACGGGTATCGGCATCTCCATTGCCGCAAACAAGGTAAAGGGTATTCGCGCCGCGCTGTGCTCTGACTGCTTTTCCGCAGAGATGACCCGCAGGCACAACAATGCCAACATGCTGGCCATGGGCGCCAGGGTTATAGGCGGAGGCCTGGCCCTTAAAATTGTTGACACGTTTCTCCAAACCGGTTTTGACGGAGGACGCCATGCACGCCGGGTCGATTTGATATCCGCGATGGAGGAATAAGAGAGGAGACTTTTGTCATTGTCAAAGCACGAGCCAAAAATTTACCGCCAGGGGCGGGCATTGAAAATAACTCTTAAAATACTTCTATGGGTTTTTATAGTGCTTCTTCTTTTTGCTGTCGCCGCCTTTTTTGGCTTCCGCCGGTACATCGCCTACACCCCTAGAGGGGAGCTCTATCTGGACATACCGTGGCTCTATGGATATATGAATGAACCTGATATGTCTCCTCCTGAAGAGACGGAAACCGACGAGCCCGGCCTTCCGGTATTCTACCCGGCCATACTTGAAAACAGGGGAGATTACCGCCATGTTCACACCGTGCCACAGCTTTCCGCCCCGTCCTCAGCAAATCCAGAGGGTGGAGAAAATACGCAAGATAGTGATATTCAGCCCCCGGGCCAAACCTAAATATTGTGCATTTTGGG
>CAJFTV010000181.1 GCA_904420055.1 Candidatus Alloscillospira gallinarum
GCGCCTGTGGGACAGACATTAACGCACTGCCCGCACATAATACATGGCGAATTTATAAATGCCCTGTTTTCCGCCGGTGCAACAATCGTCTTAAATCCGCGGTTTTCAAATCCCAGTATCCCAAGTCCCTGGGCACTTTTGCAGCGCTCCACACACCTGCCGCAGAGCACGCACTTTGATGTGTCCCTTGTTATCGCTGGCGTAAGTACATCTACAGAAGCGGGTGTATGCTCTCCAATAAACTTATTCTCTCGCGCGCCTGTGGCTCTCGCCACATATAAAAGCTCACACTTTTCATTCTTATCACACTGCTGGCACTGCATGCTGTGGTTAGACAGAAGCAGCTCAACAGAGGCCCGGCGAGCCTCGATTGCCCTTGGAGATGATATTTTTATCTCCATTCCCTCACTTACCGGGTAGACACACGACGCCACAAGTCCCTTGGCTCCTGTCACCTCAACAAGGCACACACGGCAGGAGGCCTGTGAACACTCACCATTTTTAAATGTGCAGAGCGAAGGAATTTCATATCCGCATCTCTTTGCTGCTTCCAGTATGGTCAGGCCTGATTCAACCTGATATGCTACGCCGTCAATTTTAATATTAACTGTTGACATCTCATGGCCTCCTTACTGTCTTGAAATCGCCTGTTTGCGGCATGACGACATACACAAACCGCACTTTATGCACTTTGTCTGGTCGATAACATGTGGCTTTCTCGGCTCACCGGTGATTGCCGTTGCAGGACAGTTTCTCGCGCATAGCGTACAGCCAATACACTTTTCCTCGTCAATCACATAACTCATGAGATTCTTACACACGTGCGCCGGACATTTCTTGTCTACAATATGGGCAATATACTCTTCCCTGAAGTTTTTAAGCGTGGAAATAATCGGGTTTGCCGATGTCTGTCCCAAGCCGCAGAGAGAATTCTCCTTGACAATTCTGCTGAGCTCGTCCAGCTCGTCCAAATCCTCCATTGTGCCGTTGCCCTCAGTTATACGGGTGAGGATTTCAAGCATGCGCTTTGTACCAATACGGCAGGGAGTACATTTTCCGCAGGACTCGTCACAGATAAACTCCATGTAAAACTTTGCCACGTCCACCATGCAGTTGTCCTCGTCCATTACAATTGCACCGCCGGAGCCCATCATAGAACCGAGAGATACAAGGTTATCAAAGTCAATGGGAGCATCGAGGTCCTTCTCCGTGAGACAGCCGCCGGAGGGTCCGCCGGTCTGTATTGCCTTAAACGTCTTTCCGTTTGGAATTCCTCCTCCGATGTCATAGACAAGCTCTCTGACCGTTGTTCCCATCGGTATTTCAACAAGGCCAACATTGTTTATTTTTCCGCCAAGGGCGAACACCTTTGTTCCCTTTGACTTATCTGTGCCTATGGAAGCAAACTTCTCAGCGCCGTTTCTCAGTATATACGGCACACACGCCAGCGTCTCAACATTGTTTATAATGGACGGCTTCTGCCACAGTCCTTTTACTGCCGGAAACGGAGGCCGGGGCCGGGGCATACCGCGCTGTCCCTCGATAGAGTTTAGAAGAGCAGTCTCCTCGCCGCAGACAAACGCGCCTGCGCCAAGTCTTATGTGAATATCAAAATTGAAGCCCGTACCGAGAATATTCTTTCCCAGAAGCCCCTCGTCCTTTGCCTGCTGTATGGCAATTTTCAGACGGTTCACCGCAATTGGGTACTCCGCACGTATATAAAAGTACCCATTTTCTGCGCCAATTGCATAACCGGCAATCATCATGCCCTCAATTACTGCAAGGGGATTTCCCTCCAGAATTGACCTGTCCATAAACGCGCCGGGGTCGCCCTCGTCGCCGTTGCAGACAACATATTTCTCATCTGACGCTTGGTCGTATGCAAACTGCCATTTGCGTCCCGTAGGAAATCCGCCGCCGCCACGGCCGCGCAAGCCTGAGGCAAGCACCTCATTTATGACCTCCTGACGCTCCATGCTCAGCGCCTTTACAAGCCCCTTAAACGCATCACAGCCAAGAGCCTCATTAATATCCTCTGCGTTTATCTCTCCGCAGCCATGCAGGGCGATGCGTTCCTGCTTTTTGTAGAAATTAATTTCGTCCTGCTTTGCAGTTTTCTCACCGGTAGACGGCTCTTCATATAAGAGACTTTTCACAATATTGCCGCCCATAATGTCCGTGTGGAAAATCTCGTCCACATTTTCAACGGTTACAAGCCTGTAAAGAGTGTCCTCGGGATAAATTTTGACAAAAGGTCCCTGAGAACAGAAGCCGAAGCAGCCAGCGTGATTAACAGTCACCTTGTCCTCGTACTTAAACTCCCGAATAAGCTCTTCAAAACGCTTTTTAATTTCACCGGAATTCGAGGAGAGACAGCCCGTGCCGCCGCAGAGAACAATTGCGCGTTTTCCGTTCTCCCCGCTTATTTTGCTGTTCAAGCGAACTGTACATTCGTCCACTCTTTCAGTAAATTCCGCAATATTCTTAAGCATCGGCACTCACCTCCATATGCCTGTAATCGTCAATAATTTCTGCGACCTTGTCAATAGTCATCTTGGGATAAACCTTGCCGTTAATTGTAACGGCTGGTGCGATACCGCAGGCGCCTATGCATCTGAGGGCATCAATCGTAAATAATCCGTCATCTGTCGTCTGTCCGGGCTGAATACCCAAAATCTCGCAGAAACGGTCAATAATCTGCTGCGCGCCTTTTACGTAGCAGGCGGTTCCGAGACATACGCCAACGACATATTTTCCCTTTGGCTCAAGGGAAAAGAAGGAATAAAACGTGATAACCCCGTATATCTCAGCCACGGGAATACCTGTTTCTTCCGACACAATCTCCTGAACCTCAAGGGGAATATAGCCGTACTCATTTTGTATGTCGCTTAAAATCATCATTAGCGGCGTTGTCTCACCGGTGTATCTGCCGCATATCTCACGGATTTTCTTAACGCCGGCTTCGCTGATATGAGCCATACCTTTACCTCCCTGAACAATTTTCAGTACTCCATTACTATTTAATGCATATAACATGTAACTTTAGTGTATTAAAACTCAACACATACACAAAAAGCACAGATAATATATCATATTGCAGGCTTTTCCACAATGTAACAGATACGTTCTTTTATAAAAATCTTACTTTTATGCAGGAAAAGCACCACTTTGGACACAAAAAATACCCCGGAAGTTTCCACGCAACTGGTGAAAATCTCCGGGATACACTTAAAATACAGCTATATTTTAACTTTAGTCAGTAAAATTATCAAAATATCCCTGTACCAAAATTACAGGTGTTCCCTTGTCTCCTGACCCGCTTGTAAGGTCACAGAGCGAACCAATGAGGTCTGTAAGCCGTCTTGGCGTGGTTCCCTGAGACGCCATATCTCCGACAAGATTTGATTTCTTGTTCTGAATACTCTGAGAGATAGCTTCTTTAAGCTCTTCGCCTTTCAAGTCCTTAAAATCGTTATCGGCAAGATATTTTATCTTTATCTCGTTGGGAGTACCCTCAAGCCCCGGAGTGTATGCTGGTGAAACGCACGGATCAGCCAGCTCCCAAATTTTTCCCACAGGGTCCTTAAACGCGCCGTCTCCGTAGACCATTACTTCTACATCTTTACCTACTGCCTTTTTAATGCGCTCCTGAATATCAAATACAAGGTCAAAACAGTCCTGTGGAAAGAGCTTTATTTTCTCCTCGTCCGCCTTGTTTGAGCCCAAAAGTCCAAATTTGCTGTTATATCCGCTGCCGTTTACAGATTTGGTCAGGATATCGTCAAGGCCGTAAACCACTTCAGCCCCGGCTGCCGCTAAAATTCTCTTTGTACGTGCCCGTGTGTGAATGTCACAGGTCAGAACATATTTTGTATAGTCCAGTATCGCCCTTGCGTCGTTTGCAAATACAACCTCAACCTCAGCGCCGGCCTCTTTAATAATATCGCTGTAGTACTGCACATAATCAACATTTGTAAACGGGTGCCTGTTCTCTCCAAAAAGCGCTCTGTATTTTTCAAGGGAGAGAACGTCCTTAAACGGGTTTATTCCCGCCTCGTCCAGCTGGTCAAAGGAAACAATCTCATTTCCCACCTCGTCGCTGGGGTAGCTGAGCATAAGGACGATTTTCTTTACCCCCATGGCAATTCCCCTCAGACAGATAGCGAAACGGTTCCTCGAAAGAATTGGGAAAATAACGCCGACAGTGTTGTCTCCAAACTTCGCCTTAACGTCGCTGGCTATATCATTTATGGTTGCATAATTTCCCTGAGAACGGGCAACTATGGACTCAGTTACAGCAATTACGTCCCGGTCTCTCAGTGAAAAGCCCTCGCTCTCTGCAGCCTTTAAAACACTCTCGGTCACAATGGTGGCAAGGTCATCACCCTGTCTTATAATAGGGCACCTGATACCTCTGGAAACTGTTCCAACTCTTCTTTCCATATCATAAACCTCTTTATAACTTGATTGGCATATGCATGTAAATCGACATAAATATGCACATACAAGAAAAATATATAATATTTTTCCTGCTATTGCAATATTTTTCTCCTAAAAATTCACCGAATTTTTACTAAAACATGTACTCAGTCTCTTTTTTCAAGAATCTTCATAAGCATGTCCATATCAATGGCGTTCCGTACGCCGTCTGCCAGCAGGTCATACTGCTGAATTTTATACTCGTTCCAATCCACGGCACCGGTGGCGCTGTCCAATCCCTTGGCGTTTAAAATGCAATTTACAAATGCGTCAGTAAAAGACGCTCTGTCAAATATTCCGTGGATATATGAGCCCCATATATTCCCTCTGGTTAGGCCGTCATTTTTCGTTTCCCTGCCGTCTGAAACTGTGAGCAGGCCCGGCAGTGAGGATTTTGTCTTTCCCATATGTATCTCATATCCCTCAAGCTCCGCGCCCTTAAGTCCGGCAAAGATGCCCTCTCCGCCTGTAACGCGGCCCGTCACCTGTGTCCGCGTCTTGCCGTCCATAAATACCGTTTCCGCGTCAAGAAGTCCCATGCCGCGCATGTCTCCGCCGCCTTCCACTCCGTCGGGGTCAGAGAGATAAGTTCCCATCATCTGATATCCGCCGCAAATTCCCACAACAGCTCCTCCGCCGGCGGCGTGCTTAAGCACGGCCGTCTCAATTCCGTTCTGGCGCATCCATTTTAAGTCGTCCATCGTGTTTTTTGTTCCCGGCAGAATAATAACATCAGGGCTTCCTATTGCAGAGGCTGTCTCGACATATCTGAGAGACACCTGCGGTATTTTTTCCAGTGGATTAAAATCTGTAAAGTTTGATATCCTCGGCAGGCGAATCACAGCAATGTCCACAAGGCCCTTTTTGCCCTTAAATTCAAAGCGCTCAGACAGGGAGTCCTCGTCGTCCAAATCCAGCCTCATATATGGGACAACACCGATAACCGGTTTTCCTGTCATGTCCTCCAAAACTCTGAGTCCCGGCTCAAGTATGGACAGGTCACCCCGGAATTTGTTTATTACAAGCCCGCGTATTCTCGCCTGTTCTTCCGGCTTTAAAAGTGCAACGGTTCCATAAAGTGAGGCAAACACCCCTCCGCGGTCAATATCGCCGCAGAGTATTACGGGGCTGTCTGCCACTTCCGCCATTCCCATGTTGACAATGTCGTCATTGCGCAGGTTAATCTCGGCTGGACTGCCAGCCCCCTCTATGACTATGACATCATATTCCGATGCAAGCGAATTATAAGCCGACATAATCTCCGGTACAAGCTGCTTTTTAATCTTATAATACTCAACTGCCGGCATATCTCCCATAACCCGGCCATTCACAATTACCTGCGAGCCTGTGTCGCCGGTGGGTTTTAAAAGTATAGGGTTCATTCGGACAGAAGGCTTAATCCCTGCGGCCTCTGCCTGCATTACCTGCGCCCGGCCCATCTCAAGTCCCTCATCAGTTATAAAGGAATTAAGCGCCATATTCTGGGATTTAAACGGGGCAGTCCTGTATCCCATCTGCATAAATATTCTGCAAAGGGCCGCAGTCAAAAAGCTCTTTCCGGCATTTGACGTTGTACCCTGCACCATTATTACCTTTGCCATTTTTTCACCCATTTCAAAGGAAATCTATCTTGAGGAAATAATTTTCTCCAAAACATCAAGTAAAATATCGTTTTTCTCCGGAGTTTTCAGTCCAATTCTGAAAAAGCTGCCGTCCAGTCCATGAAAATTCTCACAGGAGCGTATCAAAATCCCCTCTTTAAGGCAGCTCTGCCAGAGCTCTTCTCTGTCTTTAAAAAGCAGGTAGTTTGCGTCGGAGTCGAATACTTTTATTCCAATACTCCGCAGACGCTCAATTACCCGTGGTCTCTCCTTCGCGAGATATTCCCGCGTCTTTTCCGGGCGGTCATAAAGCTTCATCGCCGCGGCCCCCGCCACCTGTGCAGGAGTGGAAACACTCCAGCTCTGCCCGACAGAAAACACAAGATTTGCAATCTCTCTGTCAGGACAGAGCATATACCCCAGGCGCAGTCCCGCCATAGAAAACATTTTAGTAAATGCCTTTAATACAATTACATTTTTATACTCGTCAAAAAGGCACTTGCAGGACTTTCCCTCTGTAAATGACAGGAAACACTCGTCAATCACAAGCACTGCCCCTGCCTTTCTGCACGCGTCGGCAGCTTCCCTTATAGTATCCAGAGGCGTAAGCCTCCCGGTTGGATTATTTGGAGTGCAGAGAAACATCATATCTGTATCAGGTGAAATTGCCCCGGCAAAATCCGGCGTTATTAGAAATCCGTCACTTTCTTTAAGAGGAAATCGCTCTACGCTTCCCCCTGCTTCCCTCACCGCTTTTTCATATTCTGAAAACGCAGGAGCCGTGACGAGGGCTTTCCCTGGCCTTAGCGCGAGGCAAATGCGTATTATTATATCTGCCGCACCGTTGCCAAAAACTATGTAGTCCTCCGGAACATTTTCCCAGGCGGCCGTGAGTCTTTTAAGCTCCCGGCACTCCGTATCTGGATATGCGTCAAACTTATCCGCGTTTTCCTGCACAGCCTCTATAATCTCCCGTGGCATTCCCAATGGATTTAAATTTACAGAAAAATCCAGTCTTATATTCTCATATGCAAATGTATTCCCACCGTGGGCGTCATACTTCATTTCAGTCTCCATTTTTTAAGCAGCTCATCGCTTTCACCGCATGTGAGAAGCGTACACGTCCTGTCGGCGCTGTTTGTAAAAACCAGCGCGCCAAATCTGATTCTATCACTGAATTTTTTATTCAGGTGAAAATATATTCTGTCTCTCAGTACATTCATAGTACCGTCAAGTATTCCGTTCGCCTCTAAAATATCCAGCGCAGCGTCAGTTGTGGCACAGTCCAAAATTTCGGATACGGCCTCAATACTTCCGCCGGCCTTTACAGCACATGCCGCTATTATGTCCATTCTTGCGTCTGCAAAAGCAGAATGTGTATTTGTAATGCCAGCGGCAAGCTTTACCATTTTACCTATATGGCCTATGAGCATTACGCTCTCAAATCCAAGTGAAACGGCTGCACTGATTGTATCCCCAATGAAATTTGAGCACTTGACCCGCCTTGTAAGGTCAAGCCCAAGGCTTTCCCGCGCATATTTCTCGCCGTAATTTCCTATTGTTAGGAGAAGGTCATGTACCCCCTCTTCCTTCAGGACATTCAGTTCAACCTTTGCCGTGTCCACAATTGCCTTGTCACTCATCGGCTCAACTATGCCGCTTGTGCCCAAGATAGAAATACCGCCGTATATGCCAAGCTGTGGATTAAACGTCCTGGCTCCAACCTGCTCACCCCGGGGAACTGTAATAATTACACTAAATCCTCCCTTATATCCGGCATCTGCCGCCGCAGCCTTAAGGCCGTCGGCTATCATCTGCCGGGGAACATGGTTTATGGCGGCGTTGCCAACGGGCTGGTCAAGTCCTTTTTTTGTCACACGGCCCACTCCTGCACCGCCGTCGATTATAATTCCGTCATTTATAAGAGAAACCGTGGCGCATATCTCAAGGCCGTGTGTTGCGTCCGGGTCGTCGCCGCCGTCTTTTATGACGGTACAGGTACATTTATTCCCGTCAATTACCGTGCTTTTTATCCCAATAGACAGCTCTGCTCCCTTGGGCACCACTATTTGAACGCTTTCCGCCGGCTCCCCGCTTAAAAGCGCTATAGCCGCTCCCTTCGCGGCGGCTGCAGCGCAGGTGCCGGTAGTAAAGCCATACCGCATCAGTTTGTTATAAGCGTATTTGTACTGTTCCAAATCATCACCGCTTATCTTTTGAAGTAATCCCTTATTACCTCAAGGGTGTGGTTAAGCTCCCCGTCAGTGTGTGCCATTGAGATAAACATGGCCTCAAACTGGCTGGGTGCGCAGTAAATGCCGTGGTCAAGCATATAGTTGCAGTACGAGGCAAACGCACTTGTGTCTGATGTCTTCGCATCAGCGTAGTTTTTCACCTCTCTGTCGGTGAAGAAAATACTGCCAAGGCTGCCGGTATGGTTTATGCTGTATGGTTTGCCGCACTCCGACAGTATGTCTCCTATAGCCTTAAAGAACTTTTCGGATTTTTCATTGAGCTTTTCATACCACTGAGGATTTGCATGAAGCATTTCAAGCTGTGCAAGGCCGGCGGACATCGCCACCGGGTTGCCGCTGAGCGTACCGGCCTGATAGACACTGCCGAGGGGAGACACAACACTCATAACCTCCCGCCGACCGCCATAAGCCCCAACGGGCATGCCTGCACCTATTATCTTGCCGTATGTCGCAAGGTCTGCCTGAACGCCAAAATATCCCTGTGCTCCGGCCTCCGAGAGTCTAAATCCAGTAATTACCTCGTCAAAAATAAGCAGACTGCCGTTTTGGTCACAAATCTCTCTGAGGCCCTCTAAAAATCCCTTTTCAGGGACAACAACACCCATATTCGCCGCAACGGGTTCAACGATTATCGCAGCAATTTCTCCTGGATTGCTCTCATACAGTGCCCTTACACTGTCAAGGTTATTATAATCTGCGGTCAGCGTATACTGCGTATATCCCTCCGGCACGCCGGAGCTGTCCGGCACGCCGGCAGTCATGACGCCGGAGCCCGCCTTTACAAGCAGGCCGTCACTGTGCCCGTGGTAACAGCCGTTAAACTTTATTATCTTGTTTCTTCCTGTAAATCCCCTTGCAACACGCACCGCGCTCATAACCGCCTCAGTTCCGGAGTTTACCATGCGAACCATCTCGACGGAAGGAATCATCTCGGTTATGAGCTTTGCCATCTCGGTCTCCACCTCTGTAACCGCGCCAAAGCTAAGTCCGTTTTTAGAGGCCTCAACAACTGCCTGGCGTACCTCCTGCCTGTTATGTCCCAATATCATGGGTCCCCATGAGCACACGTAGTCAATATACTCATTTCCGTCAACATCGTATATATACGCACCGTCAGCGGACTTTATAAAACGCGGTACACCGCCTATTGAGCCAAAAGCCCGCACCGGGCTGTTCACACCGCCGGGAATATATTTTTTTGCCTCAGCAAAAAGCTGTTCTGATTTTGACATTAGCCAATCCGTCCTTCATCAATATACTGTGCAATTTCCTTTGCAAAATATGTGGCATATATATCAGTCCCCGCCCTGAAGCTTGACACCGCCATCTCGCAGATAATGCCCGCCTCGTCCACGCAGCCGGCAGCAGCGGCGCATTTTACCATGGAGTACTCCCCGCTTACACTGTAAGCAGCCACAGGGAGACATGTCGCCTCTTTCACAGCGGATATGACATCACCGTAAGCCATCGCGGGCTTCACCATTATTATATCAGCCCCCTCGTCAACGTCGGTCAGAGCCTCTTTAATTCCCTCACGGATATTGTGGTAATCCATCTGGTATGTCTTTCTGTCGCCAAAGGAGGGCGCTGAACCCGCAGCCTCACGGAACGGGCCATAAAAAGACGAGGCATATTTCACCGCATATGACATTATTGGGGTGTTTGTGTATCCATTCTCGTCCAGAAGCTGGCGGATTGCAAGTACTCTGCCGTCCATCATATCGGAGGGCGCTACCATATCCGCCCCGGCTTCCACCTGGCTTAACGCTGTTTTTGCCAGATATTTCAGGGTCTTGTCGTTATCCACGTCGTTCCCCTTTAAAATGCCGCAGTGTCCGTGTGACGTATACTCGCACATACAAACATCGCCTATGAGGTACAGTTCAGGAAAATGCTCTTTAAGCGTGCGCATGGCAGCCTGTACAATACCGTTTTCACAGTATGCCTGACTGCCTTTTTCATCTTTTTCCTCAGGTATGCCAAAAAGGAGGAACTTGTCTACCCCTGCCTTCAGCATATCCTCTGCAAGATACAAAATGCTGTCCAGCGTATGGCGGTACTGCCCCGCCATGGAGGGAATCTCTACCTTTTCACTTATTCCCTCCGCAACAAATGCAGGATAGATAAGCGAGGACTTGTCCACTCTCGTCTCCCTCACCATCTTACGCAAAACACCGCTCTGTCTCAGCCTTCTAGGTCTTGAAATCATATCAACGTGCTCCATAAAATTCACCGCCTTTATCTGCTCTCATGTACCTTGACAACAGCGTCAATCAATGCGTCAATTGTAGCCCTTTCCGCCACATGAATCTGCATGCCGAGCTTTTCAGCTTTGGCGGCAGTCTGCCTTCCAATGCATACCGCCGTGACTGAGCTGTAGTCAAGTCCCCTTGTAGATTCGTGAAATCCTCTCACTGTGGACGCGCTTGTAAATACTGCAAGTGTCCCGGGGTGGTCTGTAAACTCCGCTCTCTCCCGTTCAGCGTCCTGGTCTTCATACACAGTATCATATATTGGGATATCTGAAATTTCAACATCTCCAGCTTTCTTAATCTCGGAGATGATTTCCGCATTTCCGATTTTTGCTCTCGGAATCATTATCCTGTCACCGGCCTTTACAAGCCCGGCCAGCATACGGCCAAGGTTCTCCCCGTCGTATGTCTCAGGCATCACATCAGCAAAAAGTCCGTACTTTTCCAGCTCTCTGCCGGTACCTGTGCCGATTACCGCAATCTTCATGCCGGCCAGCGCCCTGACATCCATATGTCTTTTTCGTATCTTCTCCATGAATACCGAAACACCTGCGGGGCTTGTAAACACAATCCAGCTATAGCTTTTAATCTCACGAACTGCCCTGTCAAGCTCCGGAGTGTCCTCAATCGCCACAGTCCTTATTGCCGGCAGCTCAATGACCTGCGCCCCTAACTCACGCAGCCTTGCCGACAGAGTGGTGGCCCTGTCCCGGGGGCGCGTAACAACTACGCGGCAGCCAAAGAGAGGCAGCTTTTCATACCATTTAAATTTCTCTCTCAGACTGCAAACACCGCCGACAACAATAATCGCCGGTGTCTCAATTTTCTCCTCAAAAGCTCTTGCCGGCAGGGTTTTCAGGTCAGCCACAACAGCCCTCTGCTCCGCTGTCGTTCCCTTCTGAAGTATTGCCGCCGGAGTAGTTTCCGGCATTCCTCCCTGAATAAGTCCCTCACATATCTCAGGCAGAGCAGTGACTCCCATGAGAAAAACACACGTACCGCCAACTTTTGCAAGAGCCTCAAAATCAATTCCGAGGGGAGCGTCTTTCTTCTTGTGCCCGGTAATAATGTGGACAGAGGAACAAAAATCCCTGTGGGTAACAGGTATTCCGTTATACGCCGGCACTGAAATTGCAGAGGTCACTCCCGGAACAATCTCATAGGGAATGTCATTTTCCACGAGGAGTTCAAGCTCCTCACCACCGCGGCCAAATAAGAACGGGTCTCCGCCCTTGAGCCGGACTACATTCTTTCCCTCCAGCGCTTTATCGAGAAGTATCCTGTTTGTCTCCTCCTGGCGCTTAATGTGGTGATTTGCCCTCTTGCCTACATTTATCTTCTCCGCCGACTGGGGAATAAGCGCCATTATTCCGGCCCCTACCAATGCGTCATATACGACGACGTCCGCTTTTTCTATGACCTCTTTGGCCTTCAGGGTAAGAAGCCCTATATCAGACGGCCCTGCGCCAACTAACCACACTTTTCCTTTCATCTCACACCTGCCTTTAATCTGTCCGCCAAAGCTATTCCAAGTTCTTCCGGCTTATCCGTGCTCCCTGTGTCCACACCTGTCACAAAGTCAAAGCTGTCCTCCTGGCAGTATAGCCCGTGAAGCACAAGTCTTCCATTGTCAATTGTGCCATATGCCGCAATGGGAGATGAGCAGCCTCCGTCGAGCCTTTGAACAAACGCCCTCTCGGCTCTCGCGCAAATGCTGTCATCACTGTCAAAGAATCCGTCCAAAAAGCTGTAATCCTCATCTTTTTTGCCCTGCACCGCCAAAATTCCCTGACCGGCTGCCGGAATTATCTCCTCTGTACTGAATATCCTCGATATTCTGCCGGAAAGCCCAAGACGGTTAAGACCCGCAACAGCGAGAATAATCGCTCCATACTCCCCCCTGTCCAGCTTGCTGAGCCTTGTCTGCACATTGCCACGTATGAGCTTTATCTCAATATCCGGATAGAGCTTTTTAAGCTGAACTATCCGCCGTTTTCCTGAGCAGCCCACCGGTTTTGTCATATCCCAGGTATCTGTCCCGTCCGGGAGAACCAGCGCATCTCTCGGGTCCTCACGTTTTGAATAGCCAATTATAGGTATTTCCTCCGGCACCACCATAGGCATATCCTTAAGGCTGTGTACAGATATATCCGTTTTTCCCTCTATAAGACATCTGTCAAGCTCCTTAACAAAGAGCCCTTTTCCTCCTACTTTATCCAGAGAGCGGTCCAGTATCATATCGCCTGTGGTCTTCATTGTCACAAGTTCCGGAACGTACCCGGAGCAGTTTTCAGTTATGTAGTCCATCACAAGCTGTGACTGTATCACTGCCAGCCGGCTCTCACGGCTGCCTATGCGAATTTTATACATCTTCCCTTTTCACTCCGTACTCCTCACGAATTTTTCCGGCAACCTCTCTTACTCTGCCGTGGTCCTCTCCCGTCCCGCACACACCGACGGAATAGTCCTCACCGATTATAACCGCTGGGAAATAAAAGTCACAGTCTCCGCGGTCTGAGGCATTGTTTGCCGGAATGCCTGCCTCTCTCGCACGGCGGCAGACCTGTGCGTTAAACTCTGCGTTATCAGTACAGGCAAGTACAAACGCCAGTTTTCTGTCTGTACCATATTCCGATGTGCCCAAAGTGAGCGTTATCCTGCCGTCGTCAGCATATTTTAAAAGCTCATCTCGCGCCTTGAGCGTCACAACATGTATATCTGCTCCAAATTGCAGTAAAGTGTTAACACGTCTCAACGCAATTTTTCCGCCGCCCAATATTAGCACCTTTTTGCCAGACATGTTCACAAACACCGGCATACTGAGATTATTCATTTCCCGTCACCTTCAGCATTGACTCCACACACTCGCGAAACGGCTCAACTCCCGCCTCGTCCCGGACAGCAAAGACAAGTTTTTTGAGTATTTTTCCAGAGGTCACCTCAAGCGCATGAGTGAAATTCTCAAATTCCTCGTCTCTGATACCATATGATTTAATCGTCTTTTCCATTCTGAATTTTATTTCTTTTGCAAAATAGCTGCCAAGGTCGTCCATGGCCGGGACCAAATCACGGCACTCGTACCACGCAAGGAATTTCTCCTTCTGCTTCTGGAGCATCTCCTGGGCTTCCTTGAGCTCGTCGTGAAGCTTTTCAGTTTCCATGGCAGGAAAGTCGTCAATATCATAGAGTGTTATGCCGTCAATTTCCCGCACTTCCGGCTCGATATCCCTCGGCACCGCAAGGTCAATAAAAACAGCCCCCGGCTTTACGCCGCAGGATA
>CAJFTV010000182.1 GCA_904420055.1 Candidatus Alloscillospira gallinarum
CACACGGCTTAAAACATCGCGCCCCAGGGCGTCTGTTCCAAGAATATGCTGGGCGCTCGGCGCCGCCAGAACATTGTAATAGTCCTGGGTATATGGGTCATAAGGGGATATTACATTTGCGAAAATAGCCATTAGAATATTTATGACCACCAGCACAAATCCCACTATTACAATTTTCCTCCTGAAAAATACCCTGATAAAACGCTTAAACTCATTTACAGGAGGGCGGAGGGGCTCTTCAAGTACCTTAAACTCACCTTCCGGCTCGTTGACAGAATTTATGGCAGTTTCTTTATACTCTGTGTTTGACATATATCACCCCTCCTTAATCATACTGAATTCTCGGGTCTATCCAGGCATACAAAAGGTCAACAATGAGGCTGGATAAAACTACTATTATTGTCATTACCACTGTTACAGCCTGTATTACCGGGTAGTCTCTTGACAGCATTGCGTCTACCATCATGCTTCCCATGCCGGGAATTACAAACAGTGTCTCAACAACGACCGACCCGCCGACGACCATTCTCAGCATGGTGCCCTGCAAGGTTACAACAGGCATGAGCGAATTTTTCAAAACGTGCTTGAACACGACTTTTTTCTCATTTAATCCCTTTGCCCACGCGGTTCTCACATAATCCTCATTGAGTACCTCGAGGACACTGGACCTGGTCTGTCTTGCCGTTGTGGCAATAGGTCCAAGGGCCGTTACGAAAACCGGCATTATGCTCTGCTTTACGCACTCTCCAAAGTCCTCCCAGGGCAGAGTGTAACCGTACAGCGGCAGCCACCCAAGATGCAGGCTGAACACGTAAATAAGCAGTATGGCAATCCAGAATGTCGGCGCTGTAACGCCGATATTGGCCAGGACCGTCACCAGGTTGTCAACAAATTTGCCTTTTCGTATGGCGCTGATTATTCCAAGCAGAGGGCCAACCACAAGCCCTATCAAAAAGGCTGTCAAGCCTATGAGCAGCGTAACCGTAACCCGGTTTTGCATCTCATCGGCAATATTGAAGTTTCGCATTATTGACACGCCAAAATCTCCCCGGAACATCTGTCCAAGCCAGTCCACATACTGCACAATCCACGGCCTGTCAAGTCCTTTGTCATGGCGTATCTCCTGAATCATTTCCGGCGTTATCTCCGTGAGGCCCGCCTGTGAGACATACATCTCAATGGGGTCGCCCGGAAGGCAGCGCACAAGTATGAACACCACAATGCTTATCACAAACACCACTGCGATAGCCTGCAGTATTCGTCGTACGATATAGGCAAACATTTTTACCTCCTAACCACATTCCACTTCTGTGTTTATTTTCCATAGGGCCGCATAAAGCGGCCCTATGAGCAATTCCGTCAGCTTATGACTCCTTCCATGCATCGGCAGGCAGGAACCTTGTGGATGCACCCCACTCCGCAAAGCCGGTATCATGCACCGTATCTCTTATGACGTATGCATCTATGAGGTTATACACCGGTATGCAAACCATGTAATCAAGGATTATCTTGTGTATCTCGCCCAAAAGCTCGTCATCGGCCTCGGGGGCTGTGCCCGCTGCCTGCTGAGCCGCATACATCTCGTCGTTCGGACGCCAGCAGCTGGGCATGTACAGGTACTTGTACCCGCCGTTTTCTTCATCTTCCGTCACGTCAAAGTACAGGCCGAACGTGCTTCCTATCTGCGAGAGGGATCTCGTGTGCTGCATGAGCAGGCCGTCCCAGCCGCCGTAGCGGTAATCAGAATATCCGCCGGAATCCGGGAACTCAAGCTCCACATTTATTCCTACCTCTCCCAGCATGCTCTGAACTGCTACGGCCACATTCTGGTCGACCATGCCCGGCATTACGTATATCTTTGTGGTAAATCCATTGGCATATCCCGCCTCTGCCAACAGGTCTTTGGCCTTCTGCTGGTCATATGTCAAATTATATGAGTCATCCAGATGGGACATGAATCCCTCAGGCACAAACTGATATGCCGGTGTAAGTATCCCGAATCCTCGCGCCGCCATCAGCGCATCCCTGTCGATCGCGTAGGAGATCGCCTGACGTACTTCAAGCTTGGATAGGGGTGAATTTTCGTCCAGGCTGCTGGGTATGAGGGATACGGGGCCTATGCTGTAGGAGGAAATGCTCACTCCCTGCATGCTCTGCATTGTCACTATCTGCTCGGCAGACGTGGTGTTGAGCACGTCGATGGAGCTGTCGCCCGTCTGCTGCATCGCCGCGTTCTGAGTCATCATATCGCTCATGAATATGTACTCTATGGCGTCGAGATAGGGTTTGCCCTCCTGCCAGTAGTCCTCGTTTTTAACATATCTTATGCTCTCGCCGTGTGTGTACTTCTCGAGCTTGAACGGGCCGGTCCCTACGGGGTTCTCTCTGGCCCACTCGATGCCGTTTTTCTCAAAGGACTCCTTTGAAATCATGCTGAAGGAGTGTGATGCAAAACCGGCCATTATTGAGTTTGCCCACTTGTCCAGATACACGACTATCTCATATTCGCCTGTAGCTTCAACATTGACTACGGCCGGGTTCAAAACATTTGCCTCTCTTGCCATCATGAGGTTCCACGCCGCCACTTCGCCGTTGAAGTCCGAGCCGTCGTGGAACTTTACGCCTTCCCGGAGCGTAAAGGTTATTGTCAGCGCCTCTGTATCTATATCCCATTCGGTGGCAAGCCAAGGCTCAATTTCACCGTTTGTCCTCTCGAGAACAAGGGACTCTCCATAAGGAGTCATAAGGTCTATGTCGATACCCACGACTTCCCATGGAACTCCGAGAGAGGCCGCGCCTTCCGATGTGTTTACAATTCTGAGAGTGCCGCCGTACTGCTTTCCGTCAGCACTTACATTTCCGCTGCCGCCGTCTCCGTCATTTTCTCCGCTCCCGCTGTCGTTGCCGCAGGATACCAAGGAAAACGCCATAACCAAAACCAGTAAAATTGCTATTGCTTTTTTCATTAATCTGCACTCCTTTTCCTTATAATGTTGCCTTTGTTCAAATTCCCAGATTGTAACCGATTTCCCTCCTCTCTCAAGCTTATGCAAATAAAATATTGGACTTGATATAAAGTCATAAAACAGTTAAAATTTAGTAGGAAATTTTCTTATTTTTATAAAGACGGGAGATGAACCGATTGGATATTTTCCTGCTTGTCTGCTTTCTTGCCCTCGCAAAGTACTCAAAATTCTCAGAGGCCGCAGAGATGCTTCACATCTCACAGTCCTCATTTTCAAAAAATATTCAGTCTCTGGAACAAATATTCGGCACTGCTCTCTTTATCCGCCGTCCCCACGGCTCAACTTTAACTGAGGCAGGCCATGCTCTTATGCCCTACGCCGAAAACATTGTCCATGAATACGAAAAAGCCCAGTCACTCATAGATACGTACAGAAAAAGCCGCTCGTCTATGCTCGTGGTCAATACCCATTCCTTTTTGTCCCAGTACAATATCTCCGACAAGATATTCAGCTTTCGCAATGAACACCCGGAAATCCAGCTGGAAATTAACGAGCTTAA
>CAJFTV010000183.1 GCA_904420055.1 Candidatus Alloscillospira gallinarum
ATGGGGCTCTAAAAGAAGAAGTGCAACGATTATAACCACAATCACGGCAAACGGCAAAACCCCGTACTTGAATGTTTTCATTTTGTCCTTAAAGGAGCATATCATAGCCGAAAACGCCAGCACAACCGCAAGCTTTGCCACGTCTGAAGGCTGGAAGGTTGTAAAGCCAAGATTAATCCAGCGCCTTGCACCATTCGCATATGTGCCTATCACCGGCACAAGCATCAGCATTACAATGGACACGGCCAAAAGTGCCATAGACCATTTTCTGAACGTCACCGCCCTGAATCGGGAAACCACCATCATCAGTACAATACCGCTGACTGCAAAAAACGCCTGTCTTAAAAACAGCCCCAGAGGATTGTCATTTTCATAGTATGCCCTTGCAAAACTCGCTGACAGTACCATAATTACGCCAACAGTCAGCAGCACTATGGTGAGAATCATAAACGGCAGGTCAATATTTCCGCGCTTTTTCTTTACCGGTGCCGACCTTACAATTCTGTCCGGCATCTGCTGTATGTTCTCTCGTTTCAGTCTGTCCTGATAGACTTTTTCAAAATCGTCCATGATGTCTCACTTCCTTTCCTCGGGGAAATATCTCTTTAATGAATACGAAGGCTTACTGAGAAATATGATATTACCGCAAAAACAGCGGAAACCGCGGTAAAGACAGCGAACACCTTTTTCTCACTCCAGCCGCACATCTCAAAATGGTGATGAATGGGGGCCATCTTAAATATTCTCTTGCCGTGGGTAAGCTTGAAATACGCCACCTGAATGACGTCGGAAAGCGTCTCGATAATATAAACAATTCCCAGCGGGACCAAAATGAGCGGTATATTCAGCGCAAATGCGAGAGCACAGATTACTCCCCCCAAAAACAGGGAGCCCGTATCCCCCATAAACACCTTTGCCGGGTGGAAATTAAACACCAGAAATCCCACAAGGCCGCCGGCTAAAGCCGCCGCGAAAATTCCCTGGCTCACATACCCCCATGAAAAGGATATGGCCACATAGCACAGTGCAACAGGTATTGACACACCGGTGGCGAGGCCGTCGATGCCGTCAGTTATATTTACGGCGTTTACACAGCCGACAATTATAAATGCCGCCAGAATAAAGTATACAACCTCATTCATGACTATCTCGACATTAAAAAACGGAATGTACAGGTTTGGCGTTAAGTGCCCCGTAAGGCGCATAAGAAAAATAAATGCTATTGCCGCCACAAGCTGAAGTATAAACTTCTGTCCTGCGGACAGGCCGGTATTCTGCTTTTTTTTGAGCTTCTGGTAATCGTCAAAAAAACCAATTGCGCCGTATATCATGCCAAAGGCCAGAATAAATAGGTGGGTGTAATTCCCGTTCATTATCTCACCTAAGCCAGCGGTAAACATTGCGACCGTTATGCCCAGGATAAATATTATTCCGCCCATTGTCGGCGTCCCCTGCTTGGACATGTGCCAGACAGGGCCGTCCTCTTTAATGGACTGGCCCGCCTTTGCCCGTCTCAGTGCCGGCACAATTATAAGTCCAAGAATTACTGAAGCTGCCAGCGAAATTAAAAACGCAGAAATTAAATTTGATATCATTGGTATTTCCCCTTAAATCACTTTCTCCCAAGGTGCTCTTTTATTATCTCACGCTCGTCGAAATGTATTTTTGTTTTGCCAAGTATTTGATACGTCTCGTGGCCCTTGCCGGCCACAATAACTGTATCACCGGGCTTTGCCAGGTCAAGCGCGTGGCATATTGCCTGTCTCCTGTCCGGTATTACAGTATACGGCGTATCAGTATATTTCATTCCGGAGAGTATCTCCACAATTATGTCATGTGGCTCTTCCGTTCTGGGGTTGTCGGACGTCACCACCACAAAATCGGACATGCGGCAGGCAATTGCCCCCATTATTGGCCGTTTTTCCCTTTCCCGGTCGCCGCCGCAGCCGAACAGGGTGATTATCCTCCCCCGGGCCGTATCTCTCATTGCCCCGATTATATTCTCAAGAGCGTCGGGGGTATGTGCATAGTCAATTATGATATTAAAGTCCTGCCCGGCCCTTACAGTTTCTGCCCGACCCGGCACACCGCCGCAGCCGTTCATGCCGCGGCACACCGACTTAAAATCTCCTCCGGCGAGAAGTGCTGCCGACATTGCCGCCAGCGCATTGTAAACGGTGAACATTCCCGGGATACCTACCCGTACATTATACCGCTCGTTTTTTAAACAGGCAGTAAATTCCGTATTTCCGTCACTGTGGGAAATATTTTCCGCCCGCAAGTCTCCAGCACACTTTGCCGAGTATTCAAAAACTCTGCCCGCGGCGCACTCTTTCATTACGCCGCCATACGCATCGTCTGCGTTTATCACCGAGCTCTGGCACATGGAAAAAAGTTTTGCCTTTGCCGCAGCATAGGCGTCCATCGTACCGTGGAAATCCAGGTGGTCTTCAGTCAGATTTGTAAATATTCCGCAGAAAAACGGTATCCCGTAAACCCGGTCAAGGCACAGCCCGTGGGAGGAGACCTCCATCACAGCAAACTCACACCCGGCCTCATACATAATACACAAAATCCGCTGTAAGTCAACCGACTCCGGCGTGGTGCGCTCCACATCAATACAGTTTTCACCGTAATACGCCCCTGTCGTGCCTATTACTCCAACCTTTGCACCCAGGCAGAAATTTATGAGCCGCGCCGTCATGGCAGCCGTTGTGGTCTTGCCGTTTGTTCCAGTAATTCCAATAACCTTCAGTTTTTTACCCGGCTCTCCGTAAAACCGCGCGGCGGCGAGAGCCATGGCCTTCCTCGCGTCCTCAACGAGAATATGGGGAATATCTTCCCCGGGCGCTCTCTCGCATATACAGCACACAGCGCCGCTCTTTACTGCGTCCCCGGCGTAATTTAGCCCGTCTGTCTCGCTGCCTGCGATGCAGAAAAACGCGTCTCCCGGATTTACTTTTCTTGAATCGTAGGAAATTCCGCCAACATCTGTCTGAAGCGGGACATTGCCGCCCACTACAGGGATATCTTTTGTAAGGTGTGACAGTTTCATAAAAGTCCCCCTTACAATTTTGCCTGCCAGGCCGGTGGGCTCCAGCCTGGCAGATAACCTTGTCTGTCCTTATGATAACGCTAATAGTCGCCCACATTGTTGCGGTCTATTATTGAGACCTCTATTACCGAGCCGTAAGGCGCCTCAGTCCCCTCTTCTACAGACTGGGTGCTGACGACAAGATTGCTGTCGTTTCCGGTCAGACCGGACGCACGCTTTATGTAAAGTCCGGCGCTCTCAAGCCGGTCACGCGCCTCCACATATGTCATTCCTGACAGGTCCGGCACAATCACCGTCTCCTCCTCCGGAGCGGAGTCCGTATAGAGTATGACCTTCGAACCTGTGGCTATTGTGGAATACGCCTCCGGATACTGTGCCACTACCGTACTTCCGCCGCCGCGGAACTCATAGTCAAGTCCCTGATACTCAAGGGCGCCTATTGCATTTGCCCTGTTCCAGCCATTAAGGTCCGGCATAAGAGTATCAACGGTATCTTCCTCCTCTTCCGTGTACTCCGGTACATATCCCAGGTAGTCAAGCGTCTCGCTTATTATCCTTGCCACAGGCGGAGCTGCCATGCTGCCGCCGCTTATATATATACCCGTTGAGCTGCTGGGGGAGTCGAGAAGAAGCAGCACCACAATCTGCGGGTCATCTGCGGGGGCAAATCCGCAGAACGACACGACGTAATTCTTTTCATCAGAGGTGAGGTTCTCACTTACCTTTTCAGCCGTACCGGTCTTTCCCGCTATTCTGTATCCCGGTACATATGCGTTGCTGTCGGCTCCGTCGGCCACTGCAAATTCAAGTATCTGCCTTACAAGTTCAGACGTCTCCTCGCTAACGACCTGCCGCACAGTGGTCGGCTCATG
>CAJFTV010000184.1 GCA_904420055.1 Candidatus Alloscillospira gallinarum
GACATATGCCATGAGACTATACATCAGATAGGTATGGACGAGTTTTGCCTGCGTTATGTAAACGAGCTCTCGGGCGGAGAGCTCCAGAAGGTTATGCTGGCCCGCGCCCTTGTGCAGGAGCCGAAGCTTCTGCTCCTTGACGAGCCCACCAGCAACCTGGACCCTAAAAACCAGTATGAGATGATGTCCCTTGTGAGAGATGTGGCGCGCCAGCGCCAGATAGGCGTCATGGTGGTAATCCACGATTTGAGCCTGGCGCTCAGATTCTGCGACAAGTTCCTGTTTTTAAAGGACGGCGTTGTACACAAGTACGGCGACGAGTCGATTATTACCCCGGAGACAATAAAAGATGTATACGGGATTGATGCGAGGATTGTCCCGGTGGACGGCAGAAAAATTGTCATGATACAGTAAAACGGAGGCAGATTAGGTTATGGACAACAGAGAACTTTGGGAGAAGAGCGTCAAATTTCACGGTCACGAGTGCGGCGGGCTTACAATCGGATATAAGGCTGCGCTTTACGCCATGGAGCTTTTGAATATTGATTTTTCAGAGGACGAGGACGTTGTATGTGTAACGGAGAACGACGCCTGCGGCGTAGACGCAATTCAGGCGATTTTGGGTTGCAGCGTGGGGAAGGGGAATCTCCTGTTCCACATGCGCGGGAAACAGGCATTTAGCTTTTACAACAGAAAAACGGGAAAGTCTGTACGCCTTGTTTTAAGGCCGACGCCGGACATGGAGCGGGAGGAGAAGTTTAAATATCTCCAGGAGAGAGAACCGCGGGAGCTGTTTGACGTGAAAGAGGCAAAAATTGTTTTGCCGGAGCGGGCGAGGATTTTTAAGTCGATTGTCTGCGACTGCTGCGGGGAGACGGCGTCTGAGAACTATATAAGGCTCTCTGACGGTAAATACCTGTGCCTTGACTGCTACAGCAGCTATGACAGATTTTCTGTTTAAAATAAATCCTTCAGGTTATAATGTATAAACAGGCCGCGTGGACATGTACTTGTGTGTCCACGCGGCCCGTTTGCAGCGGTATTAAGCAAAAAGGGAAACGGTTGCCGTTTCCCTTTTTGCTTATCAAGTTGAAAGAAAATAATGAAGTGAAGCGGAAACGCCAAAACGCCGCTTCTTAAAAGGCAGGAGCAATGAAAAGGATTGTGCTTTTTCTGCTTGCAGCTACATTTAACCACGTGGAGTGTTAAATGTGCAACCGCTTAAAGGTAAAATATTTGTTAATTTGCAGCTGAGGAATAATTTGTTAGCACAAAATATACGTATTGTTCACAAATTAAGCTTTACTATGGGATATAATATTAATGACAAGAAGAAGTGTATATGTGTAGACAGAAAAGAGGTGCCATTATGAGTGAGATTTATTTGGTAACGGGTGCAACAGGGCATCTTGGAAATACTATAGTGAGAAAGCTGACTGATATGGGAAGGCGCGTGAGGGCGCTTGTAATGCAGGACGACAGGAATGTGTCGGCCCTTCCCGAGGGAACGAAGATCTGTTATGGAGACGTGCGGGACAGAAGTTCCATGGAAAACGCCTTTAAAACTGAAGCAGGGCAGGAGCTTATTGTTATACACTGTGCTGGAATTGTGTCCATTGCCAGCCGGTATGATGGGAATATATACAAGGTAAATGTGGAGGGCACAAAAAACGTCACCGACCTGTGTGTGGCATACCGGGTTAAAAAGCTTGTGCATGTGAGTTCTGTCCATGCCATACCGGAAAAGCCAATGGGAGAGACTATGACGGAGATAGACCACTTTGACCCGGATAAAGTGGTGGGACTCTACGCTAAGACAAAGGCGGAGGCCACACAATATGTATTGGACGCGGCAAAAGCCGCGGGCCTTGATGTTAGTGTGGTGCACCCCTCCGGAATAAGCGGGCCGTATGACTGCGGCCACGGACATATAACACAGCTGCTTATTGACTACTGTAACGGCGGCCTTGCCGCCGGGGTAAAGGGAGGATATGATTTTGTAGACGTGCGTGATGTGGCTGACGGAATAATTTCCTGCTGCGAGCACGGCAGGCCGGGTGAATGTTATATTCTGTCAAACAGATATATAAGCATTCCGGAGCTGTTTGGGATTTTCAGCCGCGTTACGGGAAGAAAAAAGATAAAAACAATTCTGCCCCTCTGGTTTGCCAAGGCCACGGCCGGGGCAGCAGAGATGTATTACAGAATTAAAAAGCAGCCGCCTCTCTACACTGCCTATTCCCTTTATACGCTGTCCAGCAACGCACAGTTTTCACACGAAAAGGCGGAGCGTGAGCTCGGGTATGTGCCCCGGGACTTTACAGTGACAGTCCGCGACACTGTGCAGTGGCTCACTGAAAACGGCAGGATTAAAATGAAGAAAATAAAGCCTTCAAAGAGAAGCAGAAGACACGGGAGAAAGAAGGCCTACGGTACGTTAGGCTGATAATATAAAAAACAGCTCGGCATTTTGCCGAGCTGTTTTTACTGCGGTAGTTTTAAAATCCAAGGTTAAGGCCGCCGGTGAGCTTTGACATGCCTGCGTTTGCCGCGTTCTGTGCCGCGCGCATTGCCTCGTTAACTGCGGCGACCACCATGTCCTGAAGCATTTCCACATCTTCAGGGTCAACGGCCTCGGGGTCAATCTCTATTGAGACGAGCTCATATTTACCGTTGACTACAGCGGTTACCATACCGCCGCCGGCCTGAGCGGAGAAGGTTTTTTCCTCCATTTCGGCCTGCATCTTGAGCATTTCGGCCTGCATTTTCTGGGCCTGCTTAATCATGTTCATGTTCATACCGCCGCCGTAGCTTCCGCCGCGAAATCCACCTTTTGCCATTATTAAAGTCACTCCTTAAAAGTTATTCAAATTTAATTATATCAAATTTTGAGAGACTGTCCAGCTTATCCCTGCCCTCTGGCTGAGGTACGGCGGGGGGCGTCTCTTCAGTTATTTTTACGTTTATCTGTCTTCCTAAGACACTGCCTGCGGCTGACTTCAGTGCTTCTACTGTCTCCGTGGTATTTGCCACATTTGCGGTAAAGTCATTGCCCATATACACGGTCAGGGTGGTATCTGAAATTTCTGCCGCCACCTCAGCCTTGTCGCTGAGAAAGAAGAATATTGGCGGGTCAATTTCACCCTGCGCCAGCTTTAATATGCTGTCCCAGGTATCCGCACCTGCCGGCGCTGCGGCAGAGCCGGACGGTACAGCCTTTGCAGTTTCAGCACTTTTGGCCTCGTGGGGAGCTGCTGCCGGCTTTGTGGGTGCCGGCGCATGTGGTTCCGGCTCCTCTTCCCATGGCGGGGCATCGTCGTCCTGCGATGGGGAGGGAACATCGTCTGACGGCGCGGCGGGTGCACTGGCCGCGGACGCCGGACTGAACGTGAAATTACCCGAGTTCAGTCTCTCCTCAAGGGTACAGATCCGTGAGGAGAGGGAGGCATAATCTCCCCCGAGTTCAGGATTTGCAAGGCGCAGTATGCACATCTCAAGGGCGAGCCGGGAGGTTGAAAACGTCTTTAAATCCTGTGCAGCGTCTTTTGCCGCGGACAGCCACCACATTATTTTTTCTGGTGAGACGCCTTCGGCCAGCTCTGTTATGACCTCTTTGGAGAACATTCCGGAAAAAAGGCTGCCGGGAGAGGCAGGAGACATCTTATATATAAGTAAATCCCTGAACAGGGCCGTTATCTCATCTAAGACTGCCGCCATGTCCTTTCCGTTTTTATAGAAGCTGTCAATCATCTGAAGAGCTTCTGGGGTGTTGCCGGACTTAACAAGGGATACAAGCTTTGCGGTCTCGGCGGACCCGGCTATGCCTATAGTGGAAATTATAAAGTCAGAATCTATTTTTCCGTCCCGGCCGCACTGATCCAGGAGTGAGAGCGCGTCCCTCACGGCGCCGTCGGAGAGGCGGGCCAGAAGCTCCGCACCGTCAGAAGTGAGGTCAATACCCTCGGCATCGGCTATGTGGAGCAAGTGATTTTTCATGTCCTCCGGCAGTATGCGCTTGAATGAAAAACGCTGGCACCGGGATACGATTGTGGCGGGAACTTTGTGAAGCTCCGTCGTGGCGAGGATAAACATGAGGTGCTCCGGCGGTTCTTCCAAAATCTTCAGAAGCGCGTTAAATGCGGAATTTGACATCATGTGGACCTCGTCCACTATATATATGCGTTTTTTAACTGATGACGGTGAGTATACGGCCTCGTCCCGCAGGGCGCGGACGTTGTCAACTCCGTTGTTGGAGGCGGCGTCCAGTTCAACCACGTCAAGTACCGTGCCATTTTCAATTCCCGTGCAGGCCGCGCACTTATTGCATGGATTGCCGTCAACCGGGTGCTCACAGTTTACGGCCCTTGACAGAATTTTAGCGCAGGAGGTTTTTCCCGTTCCCCTTGTGCCAACGAACAGATAGGCGTGTGAGAGACGATCGGACTCCACCTGACGCTTCAGCGTCTCGGTGATGTGCTTCTGACCGATGACATCGTCAAATGTCTTTGGACGCCATTTCCTGTATAACGCCTGATACAAAAAATCACCTGAGCTTTCTCTTGAGAAAAACGGCGTGTGGCAAGACCGCACACCGGCCTTTGAAAAAGTGATATATCCGTAACGGAGGCGGCTGGCTCAAAACCGGCTGCCTCACGGCACACGAGAGGTTTCGCTTAATGCTGCTCGGTTCCCCGCCTGACATGGTTCACGAATTCTCGTTGCGTGAGACCGGCTCGTCAACGCTGCCCACCAACGGCAGACGATACATCACAGTTCCTGGGGCGCGGAATTCATTCCTGCTGTAGCGGATTGCAGGTTACAGGGCACCGCTATCTCCCCAATTAGTGCGGTCTTGCCCCACGCCGCATTTCGGTATGGGATAAGATGAGTGATATTATACTATATTAAAATGCCTTTCGCAACAGGATTTTAAAATTTAATTGTTGTCTGCTGTTAAGCATATGGATATTGTTACAAATGCTACGCTGTTATTTTGAGTTGTCCACTTCTATAATATTATAGTTTCTCTATATCGTGAATGAGTGCCTCCACCGCCTCTTCAGAGGTAGCCCAGCTTGTACAGAAGCGGGCGACTGTGGTGCCGTCGCCTGCTTTTTCCATTACATTAAATGTGTATTTTTCAGAGAGTACTTTCAGATGTTCGTCCGGCATTATTACAAACTGCTGGTTTGAAGGTGAGTCACAGTAAAATCCGTAGCCCTTTTCCTGAAAGGCTTTTTTGAGCTTCTGGGCCAGATCTACGGCACGCTTTGATATCTCCCAGTAAAGGCCCGTTTCAAAAAGTGCCTCAAACTGTATCCCCAACAGCCTGCCCTTTGCAAGCATTCCGCCGTGCTGTTTTATGTGATAGCGGAAATCCCTGTGGATTGCAGGATTTGAAATCACAATGGCCTCGCCGAAGAGCGCGCCGACCTTTGTTCCGCCTATATAAAAGACGTCGCAGAGCTCTGCAATGTCCTGCAAAGTCAGGTCAGAACCCGGAGATGACAGGGCGTAGCCAAGACGTGCACCGTCCATGAATAAATACAAACCGTGCTCACGGCAGGCTGCGCTTATGTCAGTGAGTTCTGCTTTTGTGTATACAGTGCCGTACTCTGTTGAATTGGATATATATACCATACCAGGCTGCACTGTGTGCTCAAAACTGGGGTCTGCGTAGTGTGCGGTGCAGTAGTCGAATATCTGGCGTCCGGTAATTTTACCGTTCTTATGTGGCAGGGTGAGCACCTTGTGCCCGGTTGCCTCTATGGCACCGGACTCGTGAGCGGCAATGTGGCCTGCGTCCGATGAAAGCACGCCCTGATGTGCCTTTAGTATTGAGGCGATGACGGTTGTGTTCGCCTGAGTACCTCCTACGAGGAAATGTACATTTACATTGACAGCGCCGCACTCTTTTTTTATAAGAGCTGCCGCTGCCTCACAGTGCGGGTCAAGCCCATAGCCGGGTGTCTGCTCGAAATTTGTCTCGGCAAGCTTTTTAATTATACTGGGGTGTGCCCCTTCGAGGTAATCAGATTCAAAACGAAGCATAACGAAAAATCCTTTCTACACTTTAAATTACATATACAATGAGGATTTTACGACATGACGGCACAAATTACAACATAAAACTCTGTCGTATTTACAGGATACAAGAGGGAAAAGAGAAAAAAATCAAAAAAGGGGAAAAAAGGTATTGACAATGGGTGGTAGGAGGTGGTATAGTAACAAAGCTCTCACGAGAGCGGGAGCGAAAAGCTAAGCGGCAACGAA
>CAJFTV010000185.1 GCA_904420055.1 Candidatus Alloscillospira gallinarum
CAGCTCGCATTAAACCACGGCAGGTGCATAGACTGCTCCAGTGAGTGTCCCAGATATAAAGAGTGCGCCGGGGCAGGAGGCAGCCTTGGCCCCGATACGGGCGGACTTGACACCTTTAAGAGCTTTGACGAGGTGAAAGAGTCATTTGAGGCACAGATGAAATACTGGTGCGACAAGATGATTTCAATGATTAACAAGATTGACATCGCCCAGCAGCGGCTAAAGCCCCTGCCGTACCTGTCCCTGCTCATTGACGGCTGCATCGAAAAGGGCATGGACGTCACCGCCGGCGGAGCTATTTACAACCATTCCGGCCCCCAGGGCGTGGGTATTGGCACCGCCTCTGACAGCCTGACCGCCGTAAAGCAGGTGGTATTTGACGACAAGATAGCCACAGGAGAGGAGCTTTTGAACGCCCTTAAAGCCAACTGGGAGGGATATGAGCCTCTCTACGCATATGTAAACTCTGACAGGGTTCATCACTACGGCAACAACGACGACTATGCCGACGAGATTGCCCACTATGTTATGGCCACCTACTGCAAGAATATAGAGCACCGTCCCACGCCTCACGGCGGCGAGTACATGCCCGGCGTGTTCTCCGTCACGAACAATGTCATGCACGGAACCGTCACCGCGGCGACACCTGACGGAAGAAAGGCTTACGAGCCGGTTTCCGACTGCATGGGTCCCGTGCACACACAGTGCTGCTCACACGATACCTGCGGCCCCACGGCTGTCGCCCTGTCAGCGGCAAAGCTTGACCACTCAAGAATTGGCAACGGAATTATACTGAACTGGAAGTTCTCGCCTTCCGCCGTGTCAGGCGACACAGGCAGAGACAACTTAATCGGTCTTATGGACACATATTTTGAGCACAACGGCATGCAGAGCCAGTTCTCAATCGTGGGACGGGATATGATGCTGGCGGCCCAGAAGGAGCCGGAAAAGTACAAGGACCTTCTTGTCCGCATTGCCGGTTACAGCGCATACTTTGTAGAGCTGAGCACGGAGCTTCAGAATGACCTTATAGGACGTACAGAGCTGTCCTTTGACTAAAAAATTATGGAGGTTTGTAGCAAATGGAAGTAAGAAAACTTACAAGCGAAGAGAACATTGCCCAAAATGCCGACGCGTATAAAAATGCCTACCTCATAGATACAGACCCGAAACCAATTGAACCTGTGGACAGGGAGTGGGGCGTTGCCATATCAGGCAACACCCCCAATCCCTCGCCCTTTGAACGCATAAATAAAATACTGTCCATTACAAAAAAGACCACAAACGGTTTTGTGGCCCCGGACAGGGCGGAGCTTGTCACCCAGAGCTATAAGGAGCACCCCGGAGAGCCGGTGATACTCCAGTGCGCTTACGGCGTGGCAAACACACTGGATAACTCACCGATATACATCTTCCCCCACGAGCTTGTCGTCGGGTGCCTTGGCTGTGACAAAAAGGGAGCCCCCGTATTCCCGGAGTTTGGCTTAAACTGGGTCGTGGACGAGATGCGTGACGGCCTTATGGACTACAGCGAGGAGCGCACACACGACTATTTCTCCTACACCGAGGACACGCAGAACCGCCTTGAGGCGCTGCGCGACTTCTGGAACGGCAGGACCGTTGAGGACATGACGAATGCCATGCTCACAGATGACGAGCTTAAGGGCAGCCACGCGGGCAAAGGCGTGTTCTTTGCCGATGCCTATATCTTCTGCGGCGCGGGGCATCTTGGCCTTGAATATGACAGGCTTCTGAGTCTTGGCTTCGGCGGTATAAGGGAGAAAATTAAGAAGGCCATGGCGCAGCTTGACCCCTCCAATCCCGAGGATTTGCAGAAACGCACGTTCTTAAAAGCGGAGGAAATTGTTAACGACGCGTCAATAAGGCACGTCATGCGCTACAGCAGACTGGCATATGAGATGGCGGAGGCCGAGAGCGATGAAAAGCGTGCCGCGGAGCTTAGAAAGATGTCCGAGGACCTTGCGTATGTGTCGGAAAATCCGGCAAGGACGTTCTGGCAGGCGCTTCAGCTCGTAAACCTCTCCACCAGCATGGTTTACATGGAGTGCAACGGACACTCCATCTGCTACGGGCGCTTTGACCAGTACATGTACCCCTACTATAAGCACGACATTGAGACGGGAGAGGCCACACGTGAGTTTATGCAGGAGCTCATTGAGAACTTCTACATAAAAATCTGGGACCTCAACAAACTGAGAAGCCACATACTCATAAAGACCTTCGGCAACGGCGGTGTAGGCGGCGCAGCTCTCACTGTGGGCGGCGTAGATAAGCAGGGTATGGACGCCACAAATGACCTCACATACATGATGCTGGACGCCCATGTCCACACCCGTCTTCCGTGCCCATGGCTTGCGGTGCGCATGCACAACAACACCCCCAGAAGCCTGAAGATAAAGGTTGCAAACGTAATCCGCCTTGGCACAGGCGAGCCGAAGATATTCAACGACGAGGTGACAATCCCCAGTATGCTCACCACCGGCGTGGAGCTCACCGACGCGAGAAATTATCAGGTCGTTGGCTGTGTTGAGCCTGATGTCTCCGGCAAGATGTACGGCTGGAAGGACAGCGGCCACATGAACATTGCCCGAATTTTGGAGCTTGCAATTAACGACGGCCGCTGCTACAACTGCAGCGAGAGATGTCCAAGATATAAAATCTGCGCCGGGGCCGGCAGCCAGCTCGGCCTTAAGACGGGCAGCCTTGAGAATATGAAGTCCTTTGACGAGGTGCTTGAGGCGTACGACAAGCAGATGGAGTACTGGTGCGACAGGCAGGTAGCGGTGTTAAACGCCGTTGACGTTGCACACCAGCTTGTAAAGCCGCTGCCGCTTCTCTCCACCCTCATGGACGACTGCATTGAAAACGGCGTTGACGTCACCATGGGCGGAACGAAATACAACCTGACAGGTGTTCAGGGCGTGGGCGTCGGAACCGCCGGAGACGGGCTTGCCACAATAAAGCAGCTTGTGTTTGATGAGAAGATGGTGACAGGGCGCGAGCTTTTGGACGCCGTAACCGCCAACTGGGAGGGTTATGAGGCCCTTTACGCATATGTAAACTCCGACAGAGTGCACCACTACGGCAACGACGACGACTATGCCGACGAGCTGACGAAGTTTGCCATGGACTCATGGTGCCGCCACATTGAAAAGCGGCCCAATCCCCACGGCGGCAAGTACTCTCCCGGCGTGTATTCCGTCACAGTAAACGTGACCCACGGGCAAAACCAGTGGGCGTCGGTTGAGGGCAGAAAGGCATTTGAGCCGGTTTCCGACTGTATAGGCGCGGTGCACACAAAGTGCTGTTCACACGACGTAAGCGGCCCCATTGCAATATGTAAGTCGGTTACGAAGCTTGATCACGCACGGGCAACAAACGGCACGCTTTTAAACTGGAAGTTCTCACCCTCCACACTGGTGGGCGAGACGGGCAGAGACAACTTTATCGCCCTTATGGAGGAGTATCTCCAGCGCAAGGGAATGCACAGCCAGTTTACTGTCGCCAATCAGGCAACGTTAATCGCCGCTCAGAAGGAGCCGGAGAATTACAGAGACCTGCTCGTCCGCGTCGCCGGATACAGCGCATACTTTGTGGAGCTGAACAAGGCGCTTCAGGACGATATCATCGGAAGGACATCACTTTCCTTCGACTAAAGGAGCAAATATGCTGCATTACAACAGAGCCGGCGAGCCGGTTGGCATTATTACAAACATTCAGACATACACAATACACGACGGGCCGGGAATTCGGACTGAAATCTTTTTCAAGGGCTGCACAATGCACTGCCGGTGGTGCTCAAACCCGGAGACCATAAGCCCCCAGCGCCAGCTGGGGGTTTACCCCTCAAAATGCATGACAAAGGACAAATGCTCCTGGTGCCTGAGGGCGTGTCCGGAGAAGGAGAACAGCCCAATACGCTTTGACGAAAACGGCGTCCTCGCCGGGATAGACAGGACAGACGCCTGCCGCGGCTGTCTAAAATGCGCGGACGTATGTCCCGGCAGGGCCATTAAGGCATGGGGCGAGGAGAAGACTGTGCCCCAGCTTATGAAGGTGATAGAGGGGGACAGGCCGTTTTATGAAAAGACGGGGGGCGGCGTCACACTGAACGGCGGCGAGGTGCTGGTTCAGTGGGAGTTTGCCGCCATGCTCTTAAAGGCGTGCAAGGAGGCGGGGATTAACACCTGCGTTGAGACGGCTCTCCATGTTCCGCCGGAGCATGTAAAGGCCATACTTGACTACACCGACCTGATAATCACCGATATAAAGCACATGGACAGCGCGACCCACAAAAAGCTCACAGGTCAGGGAAACGAGCTCATACTCAGCAACATTGAGATGATTGGAAAGCTGGGCAAAAAAATCGTTATCCGCACGCCTGTGGTGCACCGGATAAACAGCAGTGAGGACAATATCCGCAGGACAGGGGAGTTCCTGCGGGATAAACTGGGGGGCAGGATTGTGGCCTACCAGCTTCTGCCTTACAGGCGTATGGGCACGGAGAAATACGACTCCCTTGAGATACCGTATCCCTTTGAGAAGTACAAGGCGCCGGAACGGCCTGTATGGGAGGAGGAGCTTTTAAAGCTCTCCCACATATTAAAGACGGAATACGGCCTGCCGGCTGTGGCCGGCTCCAGCGGAAAGCTGGACGTAAATCTCGGATAGAGCTTAGCCTCTCCGGACTTTTTCCGGGGAGGCTTTTTGCTGTACATCACCCGTGATAATTTTCTTATGGGCGACGTCTTTTGGTGAGAAAGGCGGCATTGCGGTGGCAAAATACAATGCACATAAAACAGGTGAATAACGCGAAAAAATTACCCGTCAGGATATCCTGACGGGTAATTTTGTATGGCATCAGTTTTATTTTACTTTTTTGGCTTTTGTCACTATCACTGCGCCTGCGGCGGCCAGGGACATGACGACGAGTGCGACAGCAATCATGCTGAAGTCGCCGGTCTGGGGTGTTGTGGTGTCACCCTTGCCGTCATTTTCGGTCTCGCTGCCGGTGGCGTGGATAATAGTGTCCTCTTTGGCTATTTCAGTTTTGAGAGCTTCGTCGCTGAAATACTTGCCGCAGTCGGGGCAGTACCAATATGCAATATTGCCATCCTCTTCAGATGTGGCGGGCTTTGCGGGTACTTTCTCCACGTTTGCGTGGTTTATAGCGGGGACAACTACTGATGCAGGGTCTGTAATCTCCTTTGTACCGGCCTCGTCCTCAAAGTATTTGCCGCATGAGCATACCCAGTATGCGATATTGCCGTCCTCTGTGCAGGTTGCGTCCTTTGCGGGAACAGCC
>CAJFTV010000186.1 GCA_904420055.1 Candidatus Alloscillospira gallinarum
AGATGCATCTTTAACAGATTGCTAAATTAATAAACTTACCGCCGCGGAAGTTGCCGCGGCGGTAAGTTTATGTACAAATTTGCAAAGCGATGTGTCCGCCGGCTCACTGTTCATAAACCGGCACAGCCGGTTTGCTGATACCCGGGCACTTTGAGAAAAAAACTGTGCTATAGTTGCCGGTATTTTTCACAGGCCCCCTTGTGCAAAGGGGGGGCTGTCAGCGCAGCTGACTGGGGGATTGCGCTTTTGCCCGCGGGCTATAGCCTTCACGGAGACAGCACGGAAACATTGAAAACAATCCCTCCGCCCCGGCAAAGCCGGGACACCTCCCTTTGCACAAGGGAGGCTTAGCGAAAGAGCGTTATGTAAACTCACCCCCGCACAACTGTGCGGGGGTGAAGTATTACTTTGGATTAGCGTTCTGCTTACATTCCTTTTCCTTTGTCTCCCACGCCGTCAAAACAATCCGCAATTCTTTTCCCCGTTATGACGGTGCCGCGGCTAATCCATCTGCTCCTTATTATGCCGGCAGCCCACGACGTGAAAATAACCGTACCCGCCAGGGATAGATACTCCTCATAGCGTGATGCCATATCGGCCACTATGCTCTTGTCGTTCAAGTACAGATTTAGTGCAAATTTGCTAATTTTACTTTGCCCGATTTGAAAGTTTCCCCCCCTGACAATTGCCACAAAATTTAAATCTGTTTTCTGTGCAGATAGCAAAATCACAGCCGGTAAAACTGCCCTTTTTGGCCCGTTTCCTCATTTAAACTGATATTTAGCCCTCTGTTTATGAAATTCTTGCATAACATTATGCTTTTCGCAGGCCATCTTTATATGATATATTGAAGCATAAGCAAAATGATAAGGAGGAACCCCCATGGCATACAAATTAAGCCCCATTACGGACCGCGTTGCGAGAATCCGCGAGATGTACCGCACAGTGGAGCCGGAAATCTGCATTGCCAGGTACAAAATCATAACAGAGTTTTACATGAACCACCCGGAGCTCTCCGGCATACTCCGCCGGGCCAAGGCGTTCCACGAAATCTGTGAGAAAATACCTGTGCGCATAGGCGACACCGAAGTTATTGTAGGCGCCCAGTCCTCAAAGTTCCGTGCGGCTGCCCTATACCCGGAAAACAGCGTCACCTTTTTGAAGGAGGAGGTGGGCAGCGGCTTTATCTCAACCAGGGATATCGACCCCTATATCATCTCCGATGAGGACAAAAAGTACCTTCTGGACACCATAGACTACTGGATGGGCGAGTGCATGTGGGCAAAGAGCGAGGCCTACATAATCGACGAGTATGAGCCCTATGACTTTAACGGCATAACAATGCTTGGAAAAATGACCATAAGCGATACGCCTGTGGGTCATTTTGTCACTGGCTATAACAAGGCAATACGCCGTGGATTTAAGTCCATCATGGAAGAAGCAATTGCCAAAAAACAGGCTATCGTGGACGCGGGCATGCCAGACGGCACCGTTGACCAGTACAATTTCTACCGGGCCGTGGCCATTGTGTGCGACGGCATGATTCTCCTCACAAAGCGCTATGCTAAAATGGCGGAGGAAAAGGCTGCGGTTGAGAAAAACCCGGAGAGAAAGGCTGAGCTTGAAAAGATGGCGGAGTGCCTTAACTGGACAATGGAAAACCCCGCCAGAAATTTCCATGAGGCTCTCCAGTGCCTTTACATGTATCAGACCTGTCTCTGTCTTGACGCCAACATGCACGGCATAAGCTTCGGCCGGGTCGACCAGTATTTGGGCGATTTCCTCGACCGCGACCTTGAAAACGGCACAATAACAATGGAGTACGCCCAGGAGCTCATGGACCTCTTCTACCTTAAGGTGGCAGAGATGAACAAGCCCTGGAGCTACGGCGCAACCCAGTCTAACCCCGGCTATACCTCCGGCCAGATGGTGGCCCTGGGCGGTGTTGACAAGGACGGAAACGACGCCTCAAACAAAGTCACATATATGATGCTTCAGTCCATGGGCCGTCTTGTCCTACACGACCCACCACACTCCCTGCGCATCCACAAAAACACCCCGCCGGAGCTGTGGGAGGCGGCAATTGAGACAACAAAAATATGCGGCGGCGTACCCACATTTGAAAACGATGACGTCATAATCCCCGCCCTTATGGCGAGGGGCCTGTCTCTGGAGAGCGCGAGAAACTACTCTCCCATAGGCTGTGTTGAGCCCGGCGGAACAGGCGACGAGTGGCCCGCCTGCGGCGGAACAGGCTCTGTCTCATACCTAAACCTTGTAAACGGCATATGGCTCGGTATTAACGACGGCTACCTGCCAATCCCACTCATGTTCGGCGCACCGAAGGAGGGCGAGGCTCCAAAGGAGGTAAACCCACACCGCGTAGGCCTTTCAACCGGCTACCTCTATGACATGGAGACATTTGACGACGTTTTGGCGGCTTACGAAAAGCAGCTCACCTTCTTTGTAAAATGGCACGCCATGCACATAAACAACTTTGAATATGTGGCGCGGGAGCAGCTGCCCCTGCCAGTGGTATCCTGCACCATGGAGGGCTGCATGGAATCCGGCAAAGACGTAATGTTCGGCGGCGCAAAGTATAACTCCACCGGTATGGCGGGCGTGGGTATCGGCAACGTGGCAGACTGCCTTTACATGATTAAGCACCTGTGCTATGACACAAAAGAGGTGTCAACCCGCGAGCTCTACGACGCCCTTATAAACGACTGGAAGGGTTACGAGGACCTCCAGCGCCGTATCCAGAACGAGTGCAGGCACTACGGCAACGGCTATCCAGAGGTTGACCAGTGGGCCGACTGGGCTGGCGAGGTATTTGCAAAAGCGGTAACCTCCTGCACCGGCCCCAGGGGAAGATACGCTCCCGGTCTCTACCCCGTCACCACAAACGTCATGTTCGGATTTATGACGGGCGCCACTCCCGACGGCAGAAACGCGGGCCAGCCCCTGGCCGACGGCATATCCCCTGTACAGCAGATGGACAAAAACGGTCCCACCGCCATACTCAGCTCCGTGTCCAAAATTAAGCAGGTACACTACTCAAACGGTACACTGCTCAATATGAAATTCAGCCCCTCATGCCTCCAGGGCGAGGAGGGCATAAGAAAACTCACACAGCTCATGCAGACATATTTTGACATGGGCGGCATGGAGATGCAGATTAACGTAATCTCCGCCGATACCCTGAAAGACGCCCAGAAGCACCCGGAGGACTACAAGGACCTTGTCGTCCGCGTGGCAGGCTTCTCCGCCTACTTTGTGGAGCTGCACATAACCGGCCAGAATGACCTCATTTCAAGAACAGAACTAAATATGTAAACAAAAGGATATCCCCACAGAAAAACCGCCGCCTGTAA
>CAJFTV010000187.1 GCA_904420055.1 Candidatus Alloscillospira gallinarum
TACTTTGCGGCCTATGTCTGGATAAACAAAAATTTCAGCGTGGTTCCTGCGCCTGTGGGTGCCCAGTATCAGCCACAGGGCGGATACCGGCAGACGCCGCCGCAGTATAACGGTTACCAGCAGACAGCTCCGCAGTATGGATATCAGCCGCCGCGGCCCAGCGCGCCTCAGCAGAATATGGGGTATCAGCCAATGCAGTATGGTACTCCCCAGCAGAACGGGGGATATCAGCCCACCAGACCCAGTGCCCCTCAAGGCAGTTATCAGGCTCCCCAGCAGAGCGCCCAGCCGCAGTATAGCGGTTATCAGCAGCCGCAGCAGTCATCGGAAAAGTCGGCAGATGAAGCAGCGGCAGAGAATCAGGTTCCGGGTACTGAAGAGGGCGAGAATAAAGAGTAACATTTGTTGTAAATGCATGACATGGTTCCGGGGAGATTTCCCCGGAACTGTTTTATTTGAGGGAAAAAGGTACGGCGCATATACATATCTTGACAATGTGTACAAACAGCGTTGAAAAAGAAAGTTAAAGGTTTGGAAGCACCGCAATTGATAGTAAAAACCACTGTGTGGTATAATCATTAAGTTATCTTAAAAATTATGGAGGGGCCGTTTAATGTCCGGTGGAAAGAAGAAGTTTAATTATGGCATAGTGATTTTGGTGCTGATAAGCATAGGCATATTTGCACCCAACTATGCACAGTACCAGGTGGCGGCATTTGGCACATCAATAAGGGAGCAGATGAACCTGTCCCAAAGCCAGTTTTCAAGTATAGCGACGGCTCCTCTTATACCGGGAATATTTTTAAGTCTTATTTCCGGACTTTTGGTGGATAAGTTCGGCGCGAGAAAGACACTCACCGTCAGCGTGGCCCTCACGGCAGTTGCCTGTGTTGTGCGCATATTCAGCAGGAACTATTTCCCCATGTACATAAGCATGATATTTATAGGTGTGTGCGCCACATTTTTAAACTCCAATGCTGCGAAGGTCATGGGGCAGTGGTTTTCCCCTGCAAAATCGGCGGCCACCATGGGCGTGTTTATGGCATTTGCCAATGGCGGTATTGCTCTTGGCACCGGGACGGCCTCGCTCTACGAAAATATGAACACGGCTTTTATCGGTTCCGGCATTATTGCTGTGGCGGCCTTTCTCTGCTGGCTGTTTTTCATGCGTGACAAAAAAGATGATGTGCCTGAATTAAAAATTGCTGAGCCCCGGGAAAAGGTGTCGATTAAAAAGGGAATTGTCACCGTGGCAAAGTCGCCTGTTGTGTGGCTCACGGCATTTTCACTGTTCCTGTGTGCCGGAGCAATGACTTCAATATCAAACTTCCTGCCCTCTGCGCTTGAGGGACGTGGACTTACCTCCGGCAACGCAAGTGTTGCCACAATGGGGCTTACCATAGGCGCACTTGTGGGAAATCTCGTCTCTCCGTTTATTTTTGGAAAGCTGCACCAGCCCAGGCTCACCGTAATAATTTACGGAATTGTGGGTGCTCTGGGACTGGCATTTGGCTGGCTTACATCAACAAATACGGCTGTTCTTTTTATTGTGCTGTTTTTAACCGGCTTCGCGTGCAGCGGTCTCACGCCCATGATTATGTCCATACCTGTGCGCGATGAAAAAATTGGTACAAGGTACGGCGGTACGGCCGGCGGCTTTGTGGCCACAATACAGCTTGGCCTGTCGGTTATAACGCCGACATACATAGTGGCCCCAGCTGTGGGAGACAACTACAGCCTTATGTTTATAATATTTGGCCTGCTTCTTGTGGCATTTATGGTGGTGGCACAGTTTCTGCCTCTTGGAAAGCTGCTGGAAAAGAAGTAATAGCTTTGAGAATAAAGAGCCGGTGATGTCAAAACAGTCACCGGCTTTTTTGGAGGTTAAAAAATGAACATATGTGTTTACGGGGCTTCTTCAAATGCCCTTGACAGAGTGTATATTTACGGCGCCCGGAAATTTGGCGCCGCGCTTGCAGGTGCGGAAATGGGGCTTGTTTTTGGCGGCGGCGCCTCCGGCGTCATGGGGGCGGCGGCTTTGGGAGCGCTTGAGGCGGGAGGAGAGGTAACGGGCGTTGCCCCCTCGTTTTTCAACGTAGACGGTATTCTCCTTGAAGGGTGTACGCGTCTTGTTATTACCGAGACAATGCGGGAGCGGAAGCAGAAGATGGAGGAGCTGTCTGATGGGTTTGCCATGCTGCCAGGCGGCATTGGCACTCTGGACGAGTTCTTTGAGATACTCACTTTAAAGCAGCTTGGAAGGCACGGCAAAGCTATAGGCGTTCTGAATGTCAACGGATATTTTGACCCGATGCTTGATATGCTGCGAAGAGCGGCTGATGAGCGTTTTATGAAGCCTGAGACAATGGAACTGTTTTATGTATCGGAAAGCTCTGAGGAGCTTGTTGACTATTTTAAAAGTTATACGGTTATATCCGGTGATATTCATAGGTACAAGTCACTCTATACAGGCGGCGGAGAGCAGGCGGGTTTTGAAATACGGAAAAAATAGCGCACTTTTACCGAGTGTGTGCAGCCAAGTAAAGGCTTAAAAGAAATTTTGTAAAAATTAAATATATGAAATTTATTCAAATAATGTTACAATACATTAAGTTTGCGTTAAAATAAATTTGACGGACGGGGATACGGTATGTTGGAAAAATATTTCAAAACTGTAATTGAACAGGACTTTGCCGTGGCATATCTGCGCCTGCTTGGCGAGATGTATTTTAAGAAGATAACCGTCACAAAGCTTGTGGAGACAGCGGGGTATGGGAGAGCGACGTTTTACGCCTATTTTAAATGTCTCCGTGATATGAGGACAAAGCTTCAGGCCATAGACCTTAACACAACAGAGGCTATTTTCAGTAAGGTTCTCAGATTTAACGATGAAGAAGAGAGAAAGCGAATTGTGAGGGAGTACCTTACGGAGCATATGCGTTTTTTCTGGCCGCTGCTGTATGAGAACAATCTTCCGCAGCACGCCGTGGATATGAAGGAGTGTATAAAAAAGGTTATACATTCAGAGTTTGCACGGCGTTTTTACGGCGACACCTTTGAGACGGCTTTTGCCGA